>JARBUB010000229.1 GCA_029239905.1 Clostridia bacterium | reverse complement strand
TGCCCCTGCATCTTCACAATAATTCTATCAGTACTTTTCTATCTCTATCTTTTGTACATAGGCAATAGGTCTTTTTAAGAAGTTTTCCCCAACCTTTTTGAATTTAACCGGATTATCACTAACATAAAACTCATAGTTGGAGTTTTTATTGCTCTTACTTTGTATCTTTAAGTCATGCAGTACAGTTGTTAGCACTTTGGCAGTTTCATAAGCAGGGTTAACCAGCTTGATGTTTGCTCCCATTATCTCACCAATTGTATTTTCCAAAAGAGGATAATGGGTACATGCCATAACCAAGGCATCTATATTTTTGTCTTTGAGCTCTTCAAGGTACTTGCGAGCCGTAAGCTTGGCTATTTCTGTATCCTGCCAGCCTTCTTCTGCAATTGGAACAAACAACGGACATGCTTTTAGCACCATTTTTACGTCATTGTTTATCACATTTATTTCCTTCTCATAAGCGCCGCTAGACACTGTACTTTCTGTTCCGATAATTCCTATCTTATTAGACTTTGTAACCTGGCAGGCTGCTATAGCGCCTGGTTCTACCACCCCTACAATAGGTATGTCATAGCTTTGCATGATTGCGTCCAAGCTGGCAGCACTGGCTGTATTACAAGCTACTACAATGGCTTTTACCTTCTTCTCCAACAAGAAATTTATACATTGGAAGGAGAATTTGGTGATTGTTTCTTTGGATTTACTTCCATAAGGTACTCTTGCTGTATCGCCAAAATATACAATGCTTTCATTGGGCAGCTGCTCCATTATTTCTTTTACTACTGTAAGGCCTCCGATACCGGAGTCAAATACACCTATTGGTCTAGAATCCATATTCAATGCCTCCTAAAACGTGCAAAAGGCGGTGGCGGACTGTATTTAGTCCAACCCAACCACCTTTCATTTACTAAAGTATCAACTTGTCTACTAAATTTACTAAATTACCAATTTCAGGCTTTGTTATTTGTGCATCAGCGCCAATACTCCTGCCCTTTTTCTGCATATCGTCATTTATTAATGAAGAGAATATAATTACTGGCAGTCTCTTCAAATATCCATCTTCCTTTACAAGCTTCGTTAGATGATGTCCATCCATTTGCGGCATTTCAATATCAGTAATCAAACAAGCTGCTTTTTCTTCCAACTCTGCACCGCTAAGCTTTATACTTTCGAGAATATTCCAAGCCTCTTGTCCATTGGATGTTATTGTCAAATTGCTATATCCCGCTTTTGTCAGGGATTCTTCCAGCATCTTTGCCAGCATATGTGAGTCCTCTGCTATAAGAATTGGCTTATTGCTTCTTCCTCTAGGACCTAATTTGTCTATTTCAGATATTTGAATGCCTGTTTGCGGACTTATATCTGACACTATTTTTTCGAAGTCCAATATCATAATAAGCTTTTTGTCCAGCTTTACAATTCCTGTCGCAAGCCCTTCTTTGGCTCCAAATATTGTCTGATCAGGCTTCTCTATTTGTGCCCAGGATATTCTATGAATTCCTTCTACGCCATGAACCTGGAACGCTATATTAAGTTTATTAAAGTTTGCGATAATCAACATATTCTTTTTGTTGCTATCGGATTCGGACATACTGAGATATTTAGGCAGATCCACTACCGTGATAATTGTATCTCTTGGTTTAAATATGCCTTTTATGCAAGGATGAGAATTTGGTACCTTTGTAACAGTTTCATAGGGCATAATTTCCTTAACCTTGGCTACATTTATACCAAAATTGTTTCCACCGATTGTGAACTCAACTATCTCCAGCTCATTTGTTCCGCTTTCCAACAATATTCCCTTGTTGTTTTCCATATGTATTCCTCCCCCAATAGAACTTATATATTATATATGGTACTTCATAACTACAACTTTATCAACAATTATGTTATTTTGTCTCATTATGTCGCTCTATAGCTAATTCTATAAGCCTATCAATCAGCTTGCTATAACCAAGTCCTGCTCTTTCCCAAAGCTTTGGATACATGCTGATTTTGGTAAAACCCGGGATGGTATTTATCTCATTGATATATACCCTTCCAGTAGATCTATCTAGGAAAAAATCTACTCTTGACATTCCACAACAGTCTAAAGCCTTAAATGCTCTAACTGCAGCTTCTCTGATAGAGCTTTCCTCTTCTTCTGTAAGTCTTGCGGGGATTATAAGGGTTGATTTGCCGTCATCAAAATACTTTGCTTCGTAGTCATAAAACTCCTTGCTTGGTATAATCTCCCCAACACCGGAAGCTTCAGGGTAGTTATTGCCTAGTACTGCACACTCTATCTCGCTGCCCTTAATAAATTCTTCAATGAGAATTTTTCTATCATGCTTTGCTGCTACCAAAAGTCCTGATTCAAGCTCAGCTCTATCATGAGCCTTTGTAATTCCAACACTGGAGCCCATATTCACAGGCTTTACGAATACTGGATACTCAAACTTGCTTTCTATTTTTTTGATTACCTCTTGCAGGTTATCCTTGATCTCATGTTTGTAGGTAAGTATATAGTCCGCAACATTTAAGCCGGCGTCAATAAACAGCTGCTTGGATATGGCTTTGTCCATGCCTAAGGATGAGCCTATTACTCCGCAGCCGACGTATGGCATATCAAGCATTTCAAAGAAACCTTGTATTGTGCCATCTTCTCCATTTGGACCATGAAGCACCGGAAAAATTGCATCTATTTTGCCATTTTGGTTTCCATCAATCATAGGACTCAGAAGGAGCTCAATTAGTTCATTGCCGTTAAGCTTGCTAGCTTCCTGCTCCCAGCTGCCGTCCTGCAGCTTATCAACAGGTCCTTGGTACAGCATCCACTTACCCTGCTTTGTTATTCCTATGGTATATATATTATATTTGTCTTTATCCATTGCATTAATTACATTTGTAGCTGACATGAGGGATACTTCATGTTCTCCTGATTTTCCTCCAAATACAACAGCAACATTTAACTTGTTCTGCATTCAATTCCCTCCTAAAAGATTTACTCTAATATTATATTATTATTCTACACTTATGGTTCTTATTAATCAACATTTTAGGGGGGATTGAACCCAATCAAAGCGATTTACGGACTCAAAAATCTGATTTTTTTTACTTACTTGTAAGCACTAAGAAATCGCAGTATAATAATATTGTACTATCGGAGTAATAAAGTACAGTTTGTCTAATAATTTATATGAGAGGTTGGTGTCAATGGCGAGTCAAAGTGAAAAGAAATACAACAAAATGTTAGATAAAGCCGAGGAGCTATTTTGGAAATATGGCTACACCAGTGTAACTCTTGATCAAATAGCCAAAGAAGCAGGAATCAGTAAAATGACAATATATAAGCACTTCCATTCAAAGGAGGACCTTTTCATTGAGGTTCTTATGAAGCATACTGAATATCATATCGATAAGCTAATGGATAAAATAAATGAAGCATATCACACCCTTGAAAAAATAGAGGTTATGTATAGCTATATGTCAGAAGTGAACACCCAGATATCTCCTATTTTTGTTAAGGATGTAATGAATCGAGCCAATATATTCGAAAAGATCGTAGCTTATAAAGAAAAGCGAATCTTAGCTATGTGGAAGTGCATTGTTGAAGATGGTATACAAAAGAAAGAAATTCGAGAATTAGATGTTGATTTTATATCAAATCTTCTTCTATACATACCCTATATATTTATGAAAACAGATTCCTATACCGATGAAACAAAACGGCTCGAAACCTTTAAGAATCTGTTTGACTTCATGAAATATGGCTTATTAGGTGATATAGAGAATCCTAAGGAGTCCAGTGTAAAGGAGGGAACATAGGATGCAGGAAAATGTCTTGATGCAGATAGAAAATTTAAGTAAGACCTATCAGATGGGAGAAGTATCAGTTAAAGCTCTTGAGGAAACAAGCTTCGACTTATTTGAAGGAGAATTCGTTGTTATTTTGGGCCCCAGTGGTTCCGGTAAAAGTACACTGCTTAACATACTGGGAGGCATGGACCTTCCCACAGAGGGACGAGTTCTAGTCAAGGGAGAGGAAATAACAAAATACAATGACCGTAAGCTGACTGCTTATAGGCGGGAAAAGGTTGGCTTTGTATTTCAATTTTATAACTTGATGGCAAACCTCACTGCTCTTGAAAACGTTGAACTTGCCACAGAAATGTGCAAGAACGCTTTAAAGATTGATGAAGTCATGGCAGAAGTAGGTTTAGGTGAACGCGGTATGCATTTCCCTTCACAGATGAGCGGTGGCGAGCAGCAGCGTGTTGCAATAGCTAGGGCGGTGGCGAAAAATCCGCTCCTGCTTTTATGTGATGAGCCTACAGGTGCTCTAGACTTTAAAACAGGTTTGTTAATTTTATCCTTACTACATAAAATCAACAGAGACTTTCATAAAACCGTTGTGATTATTACCCACAACGCGGCAATTGGAGATATGGCAGATCGTGTAATCAAAATGAGGAGCGGCAGGATAGTTGAAATAAAGGAAAATGCCAACCCACTTCCGCCCGAAAGGATTGAATGGTGATGAAAAAGCTAGATGTTAGGCTACTTAGGATGATTAAGCATTCTAAAGGACAATTTATTTCAGTTATGGTAATCGTAGCCACTGCACTTTGCATTTACGTACTATTCAATATGACCACCATCAATATAAACGATGCAGTGTCTTCATATTATGACATCACCAATACTTACGACCTCCATGTTCAGGTTGTAAAAATACCCAAGAACGCCGTTGATGATCTTAAATCCATTGAAGGCATCAATGAGGTTCAAGGTCGTATAAGCTTTGATGTTCCCCTGCGAGTAGAGGATAAGGATGAAAAGGTAGGTATTCGTTTGATTTCTATTCCACTTGAGGGCGAAAACATCAATAAACTTTACTGGCC
>JARBUB010000228.1 GCA_029239905.1 Clostridia bacterium | reverse complement strand
AGATTAACTAAGGTTGTTTTACCACTTCCTGTTCTACCAAGAATTGCAAGGGTCTTTCCCTCTTCAATTTTTAAGTTAATGTTGGAAAGGGTAGGGTGATTTGCCCCTTTGTATGTAAAACTCAAATTGTTAAATTCTATAGAAGGCGTTAATTCTTCCTGAGAAATATCTTTTACTGTCGCTCCATCAACAATCTCCGGCTGCACTTCAAAAATGCTATTTAACCTTTTCATGGAGGCAGTGCCCCTTTGAAGTACATTTACAACCTGTCCAATGGCCATCATGGGCCATGTTAAAAGACCAAGGTAAGCGATGAAGGAGGATGAAGGAGGTAAACTGTCCAAGAGAAATTTCCTCTCTTATTACCAGTGAACCACCAAAGCCTAAGGCAACAATAAAGCTAAGAGAAGCGATAAAGCCTACCAATGGAAACATGAAACCGAAAACCTTAACCAAGCGCATATTCTTCTCAATATAGTTATTGTTTGATACTAGGAACTTATCTATTTCATATTCTTCTTGAACAAAGGATTTTACAACTCTAATTCCTGCCATATTCTCCTGAACCTTGTCCGTTAAGTCAGAAAAAGCAGCTTGCACATCCTTATGGCGCTTTTGAATTACCTTGCCAAATACCCCCATAAGTATGGCTATAAAGGGAAGGGGCAGCAGTGCCAGCAGTGTTAGCCTTATATCGGTTGTAAAAATCATAATGGTTATGGTAGTAAGTGGAATAAAGATTGCATCTGTTATCATAACGACACCGGGACCAAAAGCCATTCTTAAGGCGCTGATATCGTTTGTTGCATGAGCCATTAAATCTCCGGTTTTGTTATTGTTATAGAAATTTGGAGAAAGAGTTTCTAGATGAGCAAAGAATTTATTTCGCAGCCAAAATTCCAAGTCTCTGGCAGCGCCCATTACAAGCATTCTCCAAGCATACCTAAGAACAGCAATAAAGCATGCAATTAGTATTACAAGGCCGGCATATATGTATATGGAACGCATATTCATTGTACCTTCAGTGAGCCCATCTGTAACGATACCAATAATTCTTGGCGGTATAAGCTGCAAGCCGTCAACCACTAATAGTACAATGACACCAAAAATGTATTTCCATTTTTGCAGCTTAAGAAACTCCCAAATCCGATAAAAGACTTTCATTTTAACCCTTCTTTCTTGTACAGATTATAAATACTCATGGTTATCAGTCTATTTACGCACAGTAAAACAACAGCCTATATAAAATTAGATTGTCATATAGTTCGCCTCATATAAAATGTCGCATATCTAAATTCTATTCTTTTGCAGATGTAAAAACAAGGGAAAAAAGTACTAAATAATAAATATAAATGGAAATATTATACGGATATTATATTGTTTTTTATAGACCAAATGTATATAATGGTAAAAAATAGAAGCGAGCAAGGTGATGGAGGGATACAAAATGGAGAGACAACCGATGTTGGAAACATCACGTTTACTACTACGTCCTTTTGATATCAATGATGCAAAACGGGTGCAGGAATTGGCGGGAGATAGTAAGGTCGCGGCATATACCCTGAACATACCTCATCCTTATGAGGATGGTATGGCAGAAGGCTGGATCAACACCCATAAGGAGCATTTGGAACAGGACAAAATTGTGACCTATGCAGTAGTAATAAAGGAAACTCAGGAGCTAATAGGAGCCATAAGCTTAATATTAAACCTAAGGCATAAAAAGGCAGAGATAGGCTATTGGTTTGGAGTTCCCTATTGGAATAATGGCTACTGTACAGAAGCGACTACAGTAATAATTAAGTATGGCTTTGAACAGGTAGATCTAAATAAAATATATGCCTGTGCAATAGCAGAAAATACGGGTTCATGGAGGGTAATGGAGAAGGCCGGTATGGATTATGAGGGCCTTAGAAGGCAAGAAGTACTTAAGTGGGGAGAATTTAAGGATTTGAAATATTATTATATATTGAGAGAAGATCATAATAAAAGTGAGGTACTTAAATGAGTGCAAGATTAATTAAACCTACAATTGAGTTAGAGCATGCATATCTGGATATGATTAAAGAATGGAAGGCGCAGGAAGATAAACTTATTCCTTGGGTTTTAGGGTTTGATGCCAGTGATTTTCCTGAATTAATACAAAAACTTGAAAACTGCAGCAAGGGGATTGGTTTGTCAGAAGGTATGGTAGAACATTCTACATATTGGCTGGTAAATGAAGATAACAGAGTTGTTGGGGCAGTAAATATAAGGCACAGTTTAAATGAAAAGTTGTTGCATAATGGCGGACACATAGGCTACGGTATAAGACCAAGCGAAAGACGGAAGGGGAATGCATCAGAAGCCTTAAGACAAGCATTGAATATAGCGAGAAGCATGGGAACATACAGTGCACTAGTTGTATGTGATAAGAATAATGTAGGCTCTGCTAAGACGATACAAAAGAATGGTGGGATTTTGGAGAATGAAATTGAAAAAGATGGAGAAATAACACAAAGGTACTGGATAGATATAGAGTAAAAGGTATAGACAGGAATACACTTTAACCAAGAAAATGTTTTGCACATTCTGATTCAATATTAATATTTAGTGCGAAACATATAGAAAGGAACAAAGTACGAGATGAAAATTTATTTTGAACAAAATTTTTGGGGTTCAAGAGAAAATGGACCCCTTGGAATTCCGCAAAAAGTGGATTTGAAATTTACATATGATAGTCAGCAATACCAAATTCCAATGATTTATCTATTTCCAGAAGGAATAACAATAGATATTTTTTCTCAGCTAGACACAGAAAAGATAAAGAATTTCGAAGAAAAATGTAAAAATCGTGAAAATAATATAAGTGAAGAGGAACGTCTCTGTTTAGAGGCTGTTCATCCGATACCAGAGTTTCCATTGGATAAGATATATATTAATAATGAGTTGGTACAAACTATAAGCAGGTGTTCAGCATGTTACATAGCTGGAATGGATTCTAACGAACAAGATGATGCGTTAAGAGAAATGCAAAGAGAGTATGACTTCATAAAGGGAAAGGATATATCTTTTCAGTGTATCCGCGCTCATGTGAAGTTTTTAAAAACACCACAAAAGGAAATAAACACATTGAAATTCATTACTTCAAAAACAGAAGTCCTACTCCCAGTCAAAAAGCATTTTATGATTGAAGTAGGATTACCGGAAAAAGAGTATATAGTGGAGTTTATACATCCTCTTAATGGAATAAAACATCATGTTTATATTAATGAAGTGAAAGAGTTTAATGCAAGAGAACAATTTCAGCAATATATACCAAATAATCCTTTTCATTATGCAAGAATAAGCTATGAATTAGAACCACCACTTTCTCAAGATGAGCGGCTTTTCATAAGGGAAATACGACAACCCGATGAAGTTGTTTCGGCAGGCGGGGATAAAGCTATTATCGGCAGCGCTTGTGGGGCAATAGGAATTATCGGGAAAAGTGATACTGAATTAGGAGCACACGGATATCCATTGGAGACTATCTTTACAAATATGTATTGGAAATCTTTAAAGGATATTGAAATGAGCATAGTTGGAATTTATAAAGAAAAATGCGCAGAAGAAGAAATAGTAGTATATGATTTAGCAGAAGACAAAATATGAATGTAAGTTAAGAGGAGATGCATATGGAAAACTACTGGCTAGAGACTGCTAAGAAGCTTCAAGCCATGGCCCAAAGCGGATTAGCTTATTGTACCAATCAATATGACATAGAGCGCTACGAAGAGCTTAGGGATATCAGTGCTGATATGATGTCAAAGTACACTGATACTGAGATAACTATGGTAAAAAGCTTGTTCTGCAATGAGACAGGCTATCAGACACCGAAAGTGGACATTAGAGGAGTAATTTTTAAGGATAATAAGATATTGATGGTAAGAGAGAAGCTTGATGGGGCTTGGGCTTTGCCTGGAGGATGGGCAGATATAGGGCTCACCCCGGGAGAAGTTGCGGTTAAAGAAGTTAAGGAAGAAGCGGGACTAGAAGTAAAGCCCATAAGGCTGCTTGCGGTATTTGATAAAAAGTGTCATCCACATCCACCGTCACCCTATCACGTATATAAGATATTCATCTTGTGTGAGATAGTTGGTGGAAGCTTAAGAACAGGCATGGAAACAAGCGATGCAAGGTTTTTTGGAAGTCATGAACTGCCGGAACTCTCGGTTGAACGGAATACGGAGTCACAGATAAAAATAATGTTTGAGTATCTTGAAAATCCAAATAAGGAAGCTATGCTTGATTGATAGGACACAGATTGATTATTATATTAGCTGCTTTGTCCATACCAATATATTTTTTATATTAGTAATATCATGATAGAACTTTGTTATGAAATTAAGAGCATTTCGGTGCTCTTTTTTTTATGGATTTTCCTTGTATCGGTCATCTAAGTATTTTCTTGTGCATACTGAGACATTTTACTTATCTAAATTTAAAAACTTGTACCAAATATAAGGTTGATTAATATAATGTAGCAGGACAAGTCAGATGTTTTATTGATCTCAAGAAGTCAATTTGTAAGGATGAGAAGTGAGGCAAAAAATTCTAGAGAGAAACATCAAATCAACTTGTTTAATAAGGAGTGATAATTTTGTCATCTGTAAGCCAGGAGCCAATAAAGGAAGTATTGGCGAATTATAATTTTGATGTATTAGGCATAACCAATGAGAATTATAAAGAAAAAAAAGGGGTATGGTGGGTTAAAACTACAATCGGAGATAAAATTTTAAAAAAAGTTTCATGTTCTGAGCAAACCCTTAAGTACCTTCTCTCAGCAGTTGATCATCTTATTCAGAATGGTATTTTACTTCCCAAGGTTAATAAGACAAAAGCAGGTTCGGATTATGTTATTGTAAATGGCGTTTGTTTCACACTTACCGATGCTATAAAAGGCAGCACACCAAGCTACGATTCACCTAAAGAGTTGGCAGCCATAGTGAAAGAATTAGCGCATTTTCATAAAGCCTCAGCAGGATTTAAAACACGGGAGGACTCAAAACCCAAAGAACATCTTGGCACTTGGGTAGAAGATTATACAAGTGTGCTTGAGGATATGAATGAATTCTATAAAAATGAAGTTCAAACTGGAGGAAAGACTCCGATTGGTAAGATTATTATAGCAGAATTTCCTTTCTTTCTTGAAAGGGGACGAAAGGTACTAAATGATCTGAGTGG
>JARBUB010000227.1 GCA_029239905.1 Clostridia bacterium | reverse complement strand
TAAGCAGGCTGCACTTTTACATCATGAGAGAGTTAACCGATCTGGATATCCTTTGCAAATATCTCCAAAAGAAATCAATTTGTTCTCAAAGATAATTTCAATTGCTGATGTGTATGATGCAATGACCTCAGAACGTGTATATAAAAAAAGAGCTACGCCCTTTGAAGCTTTTGAAATGTTTAAAACGATAGGTCCATCTTTGTTTGATATAAAGGTATTAAATGTATTTCTGAAGAATTTACCAAATTGTTATTTAGGTTCAAGCGTTTTGCTTAGAAATAATATGATGGGTGAAGTTGTCTATATTCCTCCTCAGGATATTCTTAACCCAATCATTCAGGTTGAAGACAAATATGTTGAGATGTTAAGCAGTAAAGATTATGAGGTTGTTGAGATTTTATAGATTTCAACAACCTTTTTCTCATAGATTCTTCCTTGCTTTTCCCACAATATAAAGAAGTGCAGGAGTTCCATAACCAATGAATGTATTAAGGTATATTATAATTGCACTGGCAAACAAATCCATTTGAAATCTATTAGATGCAATACCTAGGGAAAAAATATAGATGAATACTAATAGTATGTTAATAAGATTTCTTTGGTCAGAAAGCTTAAAAAGATATTTCATAATATTTAATGCTATTAAAGCTAAAGTAACGATCATCATAGAATCAGAAAGAAGAATATTTTCAATTGTATCCAATATGGAAATTTGCTTTACTATAATGAGAAATGGGTTAGAAGCTCTTGCTGTTACAGCGCTGCCTAAAAGTCCAATACTTATAATTAAAAGCAGAAGCAGCATTAAAAAATATACAGAGCCAGCTTTTATCATTATTATTGCAGTTTTTTCTTTGCTGGTTATAATGGTACTAAACATAAATATAATCACTGCATATGAGAAGAGCGAAAGAGTACCAACACTTGCTTTAATAATGGGAATAGCATCATTGAAGTATACTGGCAGCAATGCATCAGTTCTCACATTGGGAAGTAAAAAAGCAGTTACAAATGCAAATAACAACAATAAAATAGGGGTTATAAATTCTCCCATTCTGGCAATGGCTGTAGCCCCTGAACGAAGTATAAATGATGTTATAGATAGGATTATTACAATAAAAAGAGTCATATTGATATTGGGAAACAAAGTACTTGCTAGTCTTTCTCCATGTAAGCGGACATAATAGCCTAGCAGAAATAACACCCATATTAAATGCAAAGCAATGATAAAGTTACCAACATATTTTCCCAATATGGAATTAATTATGTCAAAAGTACTTTTGTCCTTCGTCTTACTAAATACACTGTGCAGAAAAAATACAGTAAGACCTATAGGAATTAAAGCTGCGACAGGTGATATCCAGCCTGCTTCCTTTGCGACCTGTGCTGTAAAAGCAGGAAGAAATCTTATGGCAGGAGAAAAGCCGGTTATAATATATATCATAGCCAGCTGTCTCATTGAAACCTTATCCCTTGTTTTTTGAGCTTGCTGCATACTTATTGCTCCTTTACTGCACTTGTAACAATTTGAGGACGAAACCAATTAAACTGGCAGTATAAATATGAGTATTATAATAATATCCATATAGTACAGTTCCAACTGCAATTATTATAAAGCAGATGATATCGCTTTGCTGTCTATTCTTAATCATAGCGCTAAGGTCAAAAAAACTGATAATTAATACAATACAAATAAGGAGAATCATCAACTTCAACTTACCCTTCTATTTACTGGTTGCAGGCTCTTTAATAAGATAGGTTCTATTGATATTAGAGTCTACCTCTACATTAAATTTAATTTCGGGAAAGAGCTCCGGCCAGTTTTCTCTTAACTCATTTTTCATCATGGGGTATTTCATTGAGAAATTTGATACAAGGCCGAATATATCCATGTTTCTTTCCTGTGCATAGCTTAATATCTTTTTAACTTCTGTCTCAACTTGCTTTTCTTGCTGCTGTTTTAAAGATTCAAGAACTTCTTTCGTAAATATGTCCTCAGTAGATAATGATTCGGCTATATTGGTATTAAATTTGATGCTAACGGTACATTGAAGACCACTCTCATCCATATAGGGCTTTATGGAGGTTTTACTTTGTAAAATTTCCAAAGAAACCTTTTTGTTGTCCGGAGCTCCTACTAAAATAGTACCGGATTGGATTCTGTTTTTAACCCAATTTACACCTCTTGATAATTCATCATCTAAAAATTCCTGTAGCTTATCCTCTTTAAATACCGCATAGCTTTTTAATATCAAATCATAAGCGCCATCAGTCGAATTGCGGCCTTCTTTAGACGGAGTCATGACAATGACAGGCAGGAAGGTCGCTACATTATCTTTACTCAAGACAAATAATGCTTCAGATAAGGTGACCTTACCTGACCTTGAATGTGCAAAGGCATTATCTTCTAAAATAGATAGTCTATCTGCTAAGAATATACTTTCTGTACTAATACTGGTTATAAATGAGTTGGCAGAATTCCCTTGAATGATATATATTTTCGCATTATATCTGAATTCTTGGTTCCTGCTTATAAAGTCCAGGTAAGGAAGGATGCCGACCCTTGCGGTATCCTCTCCAAAAATAATAAATTCCGTGTGACCGTAATGGGGTCTTCTATGGGCATATTCCGCCATATTTCTGGCAGCCTCAAATACTGTAGTACCTTCAGAAACTAGAAATTCAGATGTCTTAGGCGCAGTACCCTGCTGTTGCGTGTTTGGAACGGCTGCTTTTGTGGAAATGGTATATAATACTTTATTTTCCTCTAGCTTATCAATGGCAACAATTCTGGTATTAAAGATCCTATCTATCTCTGTTCTATTTCGCATAAGCTGAGAGCAGCCTGCTAACACAAAGATAAATACAAGAATAATAGAAAACACATAAAACCTTTTCATAGGAGCCTCCATTACTTTATCCTTTGCTTGTTCTTTACGTTTAAGCTGGTAGGTCTTTTATTCATTGAAGATATAGGCAACGTAAATAGGCTGTCTTGAAGCTGTATTTTCTCATCCCCTATAAAAGGACTTAAATAAGGAACACCAAAAGTATCCATTTGGCACCATTGATAAATTAATAAAAACAGCCCCATAGTAAGTCCATACATGCCAACTATACTTGCAACGATAGCTAAACCAAACCGCCACAATCTCAAGGCATTGCTAAGATCTTGATTAGGCATTGTAAAGCTTGTAATGGCTGTAGTAGCAACGATGATAACGGTAGCTGGAGAAAGAAGCTTTGCTTCTACGGCAGCTTGACCTACCACTAAGGCACCGACAATAGATACAGTCTGGCCTATGGTTTGAGGAAGCCTTAATCCTGCTTCAACTAACAGCTCAAAGGCAATAAGCATCAGCAACACCTCTACAAACATAGGAAAGGGTACCCCCTGCTTGGCAGCTACTATTGAAAAGGATAGCTCTGTAGGGATCATTTCCTGATGGAAGGTTGTTATGCTTATGTAAAAGGCAGGCAGCAGCAAGGTTATAAACAATGCCATAAATCGCATATAACGTATGGCAGAGCTTATCAAAAAGTGTTGTGCATAATCTTCCGGGGCCTGAACAAACTGAAGCAGCGTACCCGGAATAATAAATGCAATGGGAAGGCTGTCAACAATGAGTCCTACTCTCCCATCTAATAGATTCGTACAAAATCTGTCCGGTCTCTCGGTATATTGAATTTGAGGAAAAGGAGATGTTTTATCGTCAATGATTGATTCCTCAAGAAACTCTGTGCTCATTATATTATCTACAGATATATTTTCTAATCTTTTTTTTACTTCTTGAATCAAGCTTTCGTTGGCGATGTTCTTCATATAACAAACTGCTACTGGGGTTTTTGTCTGCTTACCTACAATAGTTTCTTCAATGACTAAATTGGGGGATTTTATCTTGCGCCTGCAGGTGGCGGTATTGACACGGATTGTTTCATTAAAGGCATCCTTAGCACCTTTTAATACATTTTCTGCTACCGGTTGGCTAACGGGTCTTTTATCAAAGCCCTTTGTTTCAAAGGTGAAGGCAGTTCTCTGGTTATTAAATATGACTGCTACACTGCCTGTCAAAACATCATTCAGTACATCGTTTATATTTGTTCGTTTCTTTGTATCGGCAAAATATACAGTGCCTTCATCTATAACCTTTATGACATCGGATTCACAGCTGCAATTGTCAAATTGGTCTGCCTGCATAAGGGGCTTTATGACAAAGTCACTGATTAATTGGGTGTTGACCATCCCATCTATGTAAATAACTGAGGTCTCTAAATCTCTATTATTGCTGATGAAAATTTGTCTGTATATAAAATCGCTATTGGAGCCTAAGATGGCTTCGATATTTGCATAGGTGAGCTCTAAACCTTGATAATCAAAGGTTTCTTCTAGGATAGTCTTATTAGCTTTTTTGGTGCTTCCCTTGTCACTAGACATCATCTTGCCTCCCGGTCAGTACTTTGCTATACAAAATAGATTTTCCCAAAAGATTGATAAATATTTAGATTATACCAATATACAAAGAAAATACTTCATTATTGCATAGGGTTAGTAGATTCAGTATAATGAAACAAACGTATTATAAGGGGATGAGATTGATGACAAATAACCGAAAAATAAAGATAGGTCAGAAATATAGACATTTCAAAGGAAATGAATATCTAGTGCTACACTTGGCAAAGCATTCTGAAACCTTGGAGGAGCTTGTTGTATATCAGGCTTTGTATGGGGAAATGGGAATTTGGGTAAGACCACTCGAAATGTTTTTGGAGCAAGTAGAGGCTGATGGACAGCTGATCAATAGATTTGAAGAATTATAGGAGCGATTTTAGTCGCTCCTATTTAATAGCTGAATTTATTATCTGCAATATCTTATATTTGAACATATCCAAATGATTCCTTGAGCTAACTTCCTTGTTTGCTTCCACATCTATTTTCAACAGCAAGTCATTAGAAAGCATATAGCTGCATTCTTCTGTTTCCTTCATAACCTTTTCATAGCCCCCCCGACACTGGGCTGTGCTTATAGGTTCTTTTGTGGTGCGATTCCAAGCCTTTCCATGCTCAAATATTCCATCTGCTGACATGATAAATACTTTTTCTTCATCAATAAAAGAGCCCTTTGGCAGCATCATCTGCGTTGTGGCAAAGCCATTGCCGGTATTACATAGATCCTGGCCATAGAACTTGATATTACCCTCACGAATTCCCAGCAAATTTAGCATGGTGGGAAGAAAATCAAGCTGTCCTCCCACTGTAGTGATGGTTTCATTGAGTTCAGCGTTTGGAATGTGAATGATGAGGGGTACCTTGGTCATCTCCTCCAAACTGTATTTATAACCCAGCAGCTGAGACATTTGTCTATACAGCCGGATATCGGTGTTATTTATTGCATGATGATCTCCATAAATTGCGATAACGGAATTTTCATAAAGACCGGACTTCCTTAACGCTGCAATGAATTCTCCTATGGCAGCATCTGTATAATTGACAGATTGCAGATAACGTCCAATAAAGTTGTTTTGCGGTTGTTCGGGCAGTTTGAACGTTTTATATTTTTCCGGCAAATTG
>JARBUB010000226.1 GCA_029239905.1 Clostridia bacterium | reverse complement strand
GTTACATAAATTAAATTATTTTAATAGGATATATACTCATTTCGCAGCAAGGCTTTTCTTAAACAAGGAAGGGAGTGGGTTATGGAAATCGGGGTAAATAAAAAGGGATATCACTGCAATGACATCCCAAAAACAAAACACTTATAAAAAATCTCAACTATAGTGTACCACAAAAGCATAAAAAAATAAATGAATTTGTGGGAATGGATCAAATCAGAATTTTAGGAGGAAAATTAAATGAATAAAAAAGTTATAATCAGTTTAGTATTGGTAGCTCTTATGGGCTTTGGAACAGCTATAGGAACATATGCGTGGTTTACAAGCCAAGCAACAAGCAATGACAACGTATTTACTGCTGGAACATTAACAGTAGGACTTAATACAAATGAATTAGAAGGCGTGGAGAAGAATTTCGCAGTAACTGGCAATTTACAACCTGGGGATACAATTACTAGAGATGCAAATGGAAATGCTGGCTATGCAAAAATAGAAATTGTAAATGAAGGTAATCTTGATTTATTCTATTTTGATAATTTCGTTTTAAAAGGTAATGATAAGCTTGCTGAAGCTATTATAATAAAGAATTGGAAAAATGCTTTATATGAGAATGCAACAACAATAGCCTCAGATAGATGGCCAGATCATTTTATACAAGATGGCGTATTTCAATATGGTCACTATCGTAATGACTATAATGAAGATGGCATCATGGACAATTCTGTTGACTATAATGGAGATGGAAAACTTTCACTTGCAGAATGGCTAGATGCTAGAAATACTCAAATGGGACCAGAAAAAGGTTGGGACTTTGGTGTATTAAAGCCAGGAGCAAAATTTGTGCAAGAGTTTGAATTGGTATTTGATGAAGCTGCTGGAAACGAGTTCAAGGGTGCTCAACTAACTGGTATGTTTAAAGCAGTTGCAACTCAATTTAAACCTGCAGCAATTGATGATTTAATGGCAAAACAAGCGATTCCATATACAGTGCCAGGATCTACAATAGTTACTCAACAAACAATAACTGATCGTTACGCTGAACAATAGGTTGTTCTAGACTAATAAGGGTGGGTATATACCACCCTTATTATGTAAATATAATAGAGTGCAAGTAAAATGTACGGGAGTGAGTACATGAAAAAGTTAGTTGTTATAACAGCATTAGTAATTATTTTGTCTGTATCAGCTGGGATTGCTACATATGCTTGGTTTACATCAACTGCAAACAGTAATAGTAATACATTTTATGCAGGCAATTTAAGTATTGATAAAATTGCAGAAATACCAGAACCACTATTTTATACAAACCCAGCATATGAGGGTGATGAGAATCAAACAGGTGTATGGTATCCGGGAATGAAGATAACTGGTAGTGAAATGACAATTATAAATAATGGTAATGTCGATACAAGAATTTTTGGTGTCTCTGCAGCAATGAAAAACTTTAATAATCCAAAAAACATTCCAGTTGCTGAAAAAGAGTTTACAGAGAGCATAATTATTACAGTAAAGACAATAAGAAATCGTCAGGAATATATATTGTTTAATGGTTCGCTTAGTGAATTGTTGTCAGGAACTCAAAGATTAAGCTACAGCGAGGGTTATTTAGATTTAATACCAGATGACAAAAATCCTAATACTCCTGACCCACAATCGAAGCTCAGATTAATATTTGAAGCACAGATGGATGAACTGGCTGATAACGATGTACAAGGCGTAACTGCAGATGTAGACATAATAATTAATGCTACACAAGTTAACGCCGCTGCTGTAAATGAGTTATTGGGTGTTAATTAAGATATTTTAACTTCAATTGTATCTATAAGTAGCTAAGCTAATCTTGGCTACTTATAGACATTTATAAAATAAAGAAGTACTTATGCCCAATAAGCATTTCTTTATTTTATAAAGATAGGCGGTGATACAGTGAAAAACTACAAAAGAATACTATCAATAATACTGATTATACTAATGGTGTTTGCAGTGTGGAATATCAAGGATATGAGCATATTGCAGGCAAGCTCTGATCCTGCTGTAACTTTATATGTGCATGGAGAACGTTCGGCGGGAGGACCTATATTTGATAATAAGGGTAATGTTGCAGAAGGGCTATGGGCGCCAGGACATTCACAAAGCGGAATCATGCGTATTTATAATAACTATTCAAATAGAATCAGAATAAGCAATCTGGCACTAACTATAAAATTAGAAAAGCTTGTAGGCGAGGTTTATCAGCCTGTAAATGACGAAAGCTTGCTGCTGAGCTATGCTAAAATTATGAAGCTTACGATTAATAAGGGTAAGTATCTGGTGCTTGAGGACACTATATTTGACAATAGTTTTCATGAAATGCTTTATATGCAGAATGATAACCGCTACAGGGGCTATTCTCTGCCTATTACAAGCAGCTTTGCAATAGGGAAAAATGATTTTACAGATCTTGAGTATACAGTAAAAATGGATGAAAGTGCCGGAAACGATATGCAGGGCATAAAGGCAACGGTCAATTTCATGGTCAATGTAGAGCAATATAGCGGAAATGGAAATAATCAACCGGGCAATGGTAATGGTGGCAATGACGATGATGATCAGCTTATTGAAGAGCCAACCACAGAAATACCTAGCATAGGTGGAACACCAATAGATTATGGCAAGAAATATCCTGATATTAAGGATCATAAATATTTTGACAGTATTGTTGGACTCATTGAGCAAGGTATCGTTACCGGTTATCCAGATGGCAGCATCAGACCAGATAATTACATCACAAGGCTAGAAGCCGCTGCCTTGATTTCAAGAGCTATGGATCTCAAGGGCAGTGATGGTCCCACACCATATAAGGATAAGGTTCCAGATTGGGCAAGGGGCTATGTAATAGAGCTGTATGAAAAAGGAATCATGATCGGTATAGACAACGATAGATTTAGTCCAAATACGACTATAACTAGAGAAGAAGTAGCAACCATACTTACCAGGTTATATAAGCTTAATTCTGAAGATGAAACGAATGTAGACCTGGAAGACTTGGATGGCTGGTCAATAAAATATATAAAGGCTGTTGTAAGAAATAAAATTATGCCAAGTCTTGAAGCAAATCGGTTTAAGCCTAAGCAAAAAATGACAAGAGCGGAGACCATGGATTTCATATATAAAGCGATCAAGCAGATGAATTTAGGGTTGTAGGAGGGTGAGAAGATGAAGATAGATAAATCAAAACTGATTCATACAGTTAAGAAAATCACTGCGGTAACTATGGCTGCAATATTAATCAATGCCATGCTGCTGATTACTCAGAATACCTATTCATGGTTTATGTCAAATGCACAGAGCAATGCAATCGTTAGAGCTGCAGAAACAGATGATTTATTGGATAAATTGGAGATCGTTGATGAAGACGATTATCATCATGATCTAATTCATGATATTGATGATGAAACAATATTAAATCCGAGGTACATTTTGGCTCAGGGAAAAAATGATGATACTTATATCATTTACTTCGAATTATCTAGCTCAATAAGGGACTTTATTCTCCATATAAACCCATTGTATGTTAATGATGAAGAAGATCAGGCTAATTTAAATATTAGTCTTGATCCGGATGAATACAATGAAATAATAGCTGTATTAAACAGCAATGCGGATAATCTTAATCAAAAGCCGATTGAGGGTACAATTACTGTGAAATATTTAAATAACTACATAAATAAAACTGTAAATGTAGCTTTCACAAGAAAGTTCTTATTAGATAGGGACAAAGAGACTGTTCAATATTTAGAAAGTAAGGAAGTTGAAATTGAAACGCTGCAAAAGGATTTGGCTTTGTTAAATGAGGAGCATATTAGGCTTTTAGAAATAAACAAAGGTTTAGAACTGGATTTAGTGAGGAGCAAAGAGGCTCTGGAAAATCAAATAAGTGATCTAAATGATGAAATATCTGCTTATTCTTCTAAGGTTAAAGAATTAGAGGATTCAAGGGTAGAAGAACCTATAGTTATCGAACCGGTAGAAGAACAGCCAGTTGGACCTGAAGATAGTGTACAAGTGGAAGAACCGCCAACAGAGCCAATGAATAATGAGCCCATAGCGGAACAACCTACTGAGTCTGAAAATAACATACCAATAGAGCAACAGCCAACTGAACCGGCTGGTAGCACACCAATAGAAGAACAGCCAGTGGAGACTGTAGATAATGCATCAGTGGCAGAACAACCAACAGAGCCAATGGATAACAGGCCTGCAGAGGAACAGCCAACGGAACCGGAAGATAATGCGCCTGTAGAACAGCAACCTATTGAAACGCTTGATAATAAACCAATTGAGGAACAGATTATTGAACCGGAAAAAGTTGACCTTCCTATAGATGAACCTGAAGAAGAAGTTGAGGAAGTAAGTGAAGAAAATTCAGAAGAACCTCAAATTGAACAACTCTCTGACAATATATAGCTATAAAAAGGAGCCTGTAGAATTTCTACAGGCTTTCGCTTTATATAAACAGCTGCAAATTTGCTTCCATGGCATCTGTCAGATAATCCTTGGCTTCTATGATTTGCAGCTCGGGAATCATTTCTTCCGGTGTCAGCCCCATAATCTCCATGGATAATTTACAGCCATAAAATTTAACATCTTTGTTTTGTGCACCCTTTAGAAAGGCGGTCAAGGGAGGGGTATCATCATCCTCCATCATTTCTTTCAACATCACTTTGCCTATGCCAGCAAAGTTCATTTTTGACAGGGGCAGATCCTCCGGGCCCTTAGGGGTCATGATGCCAAATAGCTTTTCATATAAGGATTTATCAGCAAGCTTCAGCTTTTCAGGATCTCTTACCAAGCCCAAGCCCCAGAATGCAAAAAATATACTGGCATCTATATCCATAGTTCTTGCTGTATTGGCTAGAATCAATGCTGCCAAGGCTTTGTCGTATTCTCCGCTAAATAGCAGTATGCTC
>JARBUB010000225.1 GCA_029239905.1 Clostridia bacterium | reverse complement strand
CCATATTGCTCTGAAATATACTGGTTAATTGGCTTCATAATATCCGGTCCCAGATAAGTATCTATGATATAAACATGCTGCGTTCCATTTATGACATAGACATTCGTAGCAATACCCAAATCACGAAAAGTGAAGAGAGTACCCCTGTTTCCAAGACTTTTTATCTCCATATTAACCTCCTATATTTATAAGATAAATAAGGCTACCTGTTTCGCCTTACTTTGAATGTTTCACCAACGCTTACAATGCTTATATTTAGCCTATCAGTTAATTGCTTAAGGCTCCTTATCTTATTGATAAATTTAACATCGCTCTTGCCTGCCGCCATATCAATGACCTTCACTATATCTTTTACTTGGTCAGAATTCAATCTAAGATTGTTATTCAGACATTCTTTATTGATATATGTTAAGGTAGTCCATATCTGCTCCTCAGATATACTATTTATATCCATTAAAACCCAGGTATAATCTTTTCTTCTTTTATTTTCAGGATATGCCTCCTTAAAAAACTCAATAAAGTGATTTACCGGCTTTGGATCTTTCTCTTTCACATACTTTCCAAGCTGTGATCTTAGACTATTTTTTAAATACATCATGGTATTAGGCTTTATTGAATCCTTCATTCCCTCTATGTGCTCATAAATATAATTATATGTATCCTTAATCTGCTCTTCACTTACATTTTCCTTTTTAAGCACCTTGGTTATCTCGATGTATTCTAAGATATGCTTTTTACTTACAAGCTCCTTACCATAGAGCTTTTCCCAAATTTCAGAGGCGGATAACTTTTCAAATTGGTTATTATCTACTGACACTTCTTTATCCATATATTTTCCTTACCTTTTCCAAATTTTATAGTTCTTATAACAAGACTTTGACTTTAAGATTTTTTTGCTCTTTTGCAAAAAAACCTACCCGAGCGTGTAAGCGAGGTAGGGGATATGCCCGCCGCCTATTGCTGAAATCTGAACCCGCCACTTATAGAAGTTGGGGGTATTTTTTCGCCTCGTTATATTGTACCACAAGTTTAATAATTGATTCGTAAATAGTTCAAGCATTCCTAAGTCTGAGAAATCCTTGGAAATCGCGCTAGTTTGGGAAAGCATTTTCCAAATGCTGTCCTAATCATCCAGCCACCTGATGGATCTATGGATGCGCTAAGATTTTTAATTGGTTGATCCGGTGTAAAATGACAGATAACTGTTTTTACACTCTTCGGAGTGATTTGTTGTATAAGTTCTTCTATATCCACTTTATTCGGTGACAAAATATCATATAGATTCAATTTATCGCCTTCAATTTCAAAAATAGTGTAAACATCTTGTTGTGGTCGATAGATTGAATTCTTAAAGCCTAATGTATAGTAAAACATTAATACATGCTCATCCCCGCTGGCTGATAATACATTAGACAGCGGCATAGAGAGTCTTTTGACTTCCAATAGCTTTTCCTTTGGAACTGCTATTGGCTCCAGAGGCTCTTCGATTAATTGATAACCAGCCAAATCAACGGCATATTGGTTTTCATCGGTGGGTTCAAACCCACATTTTCTATAAAGCGGTACCGCTTCTTCATCCGCTGCTAAAAAATATAACTCGTATGTTTGGTCATAGTCCTCAAATATTCTTTGCATTAATTGGTAAGCCAATCCCTGCCTTCTATAATCGGGGTCTGTCATGACTGTCCCTATCTGAATGGCCTTTTGTTTTTTTCCATCAAGGATAAGCTCCATAGTACTTAGTGAAACATTGGCAATGACTTCATTATCCTTTAGGTAACTATAGCAAATGTAATTATCTCCCCAAAATCCTTCTTGATACCAGCCTTCAAAGTCTATCCCAAAGGTCTTCTTTGCAAGTCTGTTAAATGACAACCGATACTCGGCATTGTTTTTATAATCCTTAATAAACTCGTATGCAGCCATATTGCCCTCCTAAACTATATTACCTTCTATGCTTCCACCTTATTCCCACATGATATTGATTAGATTCTATAGTTATTATTGAATTCCTCCCTATAGATACCCTATATAGCATACACTGCTTTAATCCCTTGAAACTGGATTATATAATAATCTGCTAAATGCCGCTGACTCTTCAACAAATTGTACTTAGTACAATATTATTATGGGATGTAATTGAAAAAACCTCTGCTTTATTGATAGAAGCAGAGGTTTTTGTATAATTGGTATTATAGTATCGTGCTTAGAACATAAACATTCCTAAACTATACTACTTTCTTGATGATTGGTATAAAGATATTCATACTTAGCTTTTCGTATTCCCATGGATGGCAGTGCTCATCGTAAAATTCAAAATCAAGCTTTGTGCTATCAATTTCATAGCCTGAGCCTGGAAACCATTCCTCCAGGATATATTTCCAAGTGCCCTTTATACTCTCAACAAAATCTTCATCAGATACTGCAGGTGTTGTAAAGACTGCGTAGGTTGCTGCTGGCACTTCAAGCTTATACATTTCCTCTAATGCATTATCAAAGGCATCTACTGCTACCCCTAGCACATAAGAAAATTCATCTGTCTCTATGTTGGTATTAATACAAATTCCATATTCCCCATGCCTCGGCGGATTTTGAGTAGCATATAATCTAGCTTCCTTTCCTTCAATATCACATTTCTCCCAAAAGGCAGGAATATCTCTTGAATGAGCATTATTTCTAAGTGTCGTGTCGAATTTATACCCAACTATTTTAAAAGCATCTTTATTTATTATTTTAGGTTCCATTATAATCCCTCCAACTTTATTTTCTTTAATATTCACTAGGTTAACCTTTTGGGGAAAACCCTCTGGCGCATGTATTCGGTAGTAGTTAGGTGAATAACCAAAAGCTTTTTTAAATGCCTTTGTAAATCCCGAATGAGTTTCAAAGCCATAATTTAATGCGATATCAAGTATTTTTTCTCCTCTACTTAAATCAAAGATACTATATTGAAGCTTTCTTCTGGTCACATACTCAATAACAGGCATTCCAACAAAGCTATGAAAAACCCTGTAATAATGATAAGTTGAAAAACCTGAAATATTCGCAAGCTCTTCTACTGATATCTTTTTAGTTATATTCTCATCAATATAGTCAATAGACCTTTGCATTAAATCTATATAATCTGCCAATGTTAACACCTCCACTATTCAGTTCTTCCTGCAGGTTAATTATATATTATCATGGGAATTACAACATTTCTTTTCCTATATTGTCATATCATAAATATCTAACCACAATAATTAAATAAATACTCATCCTTAATAATCAACAAACAACCTCCCAATTAAAACTTTATAAAAGTGAAGACGCCGCTTGATTACTGTACCCTCAAAAACAAAAAAGTCACATAATGTGTGACTTTTATTTATTCATGGATATATGCTAGGGCAACTGTCCCTAACTACTTGAAGATAACCTTTGCTCCAACAGCATATCTCTTCAAGGATTATTTGCAGCTTTCCCTAATAATAAGTTCAGATGGTATAATGACTTTCTTAGGTATCTCTCTGCCTTCATTGATTCTTTCCAGCAGCATCTGCACAGAAGTTGCTCCCATGAATTCAGTATATACCTTGACTGTGCTTAAGGACGGCACCAAATACTTGGAGGTAGGTATATCGTTAAAACTCACTATACTTATATCATTAGGCACATTAATATTTGCTTCATAAAGTGCCTGTATCGCTCCGATTGCCATAGAGTCACTGGCAATAAAGAATGCCGAAGGCAGGTTCCCTCCTTCAATAGCATCTCTCATAAGATTGTGTCCATCCTCAGAAGTAAATCGCCCTAAGCGAATTAATGCCGGGTTGTATTTATCATTTTTTTTCATAAATTCTTGATAAGTTGTCAGACGTTCATCCTCTATAAGCTCTTTTTTATGTCCAACGTACTCTATTCCACCTATATAGCCAATATTGTTATGTCCACACCCGTGGAAGTACGCTAGTACCTCAGTCATGGCTTTTCTAAAATCCACTACAACAGAGTCGTATTTCTTTTCATTTGGGGAGAAATCTACAAATACAATATTATTAGAGTAACCTGCAAATTCTTCGACATCTTCCTTGCTAAACTTTCCAATGGCTATAACTCCATCCAAGTCATTTAATTCACTGGTTATATATCTATCTCCGTTTTTAAATATAGTTACCATTTCAATTTGCTTCTGAAAGCATTCCTTTTCAATCCCCATGGCTATCAAAAGATAATAAGGGTCTCCTAATTCTTCATTTTGGGAGTACCAATGAATTACCCCAATCTTTAGCCTGTTGAATATATTCTTCGTCCTTTGCTTGACCGTTTTGTATCCTAGTTCATCTGCTATCTCAATTATTTTCTTTCTTGTATCATCAGATACATTCAAACTGGTATCTTGATTCAATACCCTAGATACCGTAGCAAGTGAAACCCCTGCAAGCTTTGCTATGTCTTTTATTTTTGTCATAAAATTCTCCTTAATATGCACTACACGCTTATCCTTAACTTATAGTTGCATAACCTTTGTGCCATATGGTTCTATGGCACTACCTTTAAATATAACTTCTTTGTCTCCGTGATTTGATATAAATAACCATTCATTATCATTATAGTCTCTTATAAACACCTCTAAACCTTTGGGTGCATTTATATGTCTTATTTTATTATCCTGTATGATCTGCAGTGCAATCTCATCAAGTGTTTTTGCATCTACACCGCCTCCAACATAGTAAACCTTACCACCTTTATATTGGTTTACAGTAATGCAAAGCTTATCACTATAAAATTGATCTTTATATTTGTATAAGCCCTCCGCGGTTTCTGGTATTATCATATCTCTCCAGATTTTACATTGACCACTATTATCTTTATATCTTCCAATTCCGACAACTTCTGCATGTTTATCTTCCAATAAGGATTCTGTTTCTTCAATCCTAATTCCTGCTATTTCTCTAATATTACAGGGGAAATATTTGTCGAAATAGATGTT
>JARBUB010000224.1 GCA_029239905.1 Clostridia bacterium | reverse complement strand
ATCCTAGCAAAGGAAGGAAAGAATCCTTACGAAGTATTAAAAGGAATTAGAGAATTTATCGGAGTAAATGCTGAGCTTCACGTTCAAGTTATTTCATTAGATGCTGAAGGTATGATGCAAGAAGCTCATAGAATTCAAAAGGAATTAGGCGCTAATACTTACGTAAAAGTTCCCGTGACAAAGGAAGGTCTAAAGGCAATGAAAGCTCTTGCGGCAGAAGGCGCTAACATTACGGCAACTGCTATTTACACACAAATGCAAGCTTATCTGGCAGGAAAAGCGGGAGCTCACTATGCCGCTCCCTATATAAATAGAATTGATAACTTAGGTGCTGACGGGGTGAAAGTCGCAAAAGAGATTCATGATATCTTTAAAAAGAATGATTTAAAAACAGAAGTTCTTGCGGCAAGTTTTAAAAATTCACAGCAAGTATTAGAATTAGCAAAGTATGGTGTAGGTGCTGCAACAATCTCTCCTGATGTAATTGAAGGATTAATTAAGTTGGATTCAGTTGCCTGCGCAGTGGCAGCGTTTACAAAAGATTTTGAAGGTTTATGTGGTAAAGGTAAATCCATGTTAGATTGCTAATCTAAGCAAATCTACAGATTCATTGCGTTAAAAGTATAGAATTCTTCCTTACTGCCTAGAATAGCAAATAACTATTCAAGCCATTAAGGAAGAATTTTTAGTTCATCAGAACGTATAAGTTTTTTTGGGTAAAACCACTGAACCACAAAGACGCAATGCTGCGATGCAGCACACAAAAGGAGTACGTGTACTTTGCGTCTTTGTGGTTCGATTGTTTTATATGTTTTAAAGGAAGCGAAGCGTTTTCTTATGTCAGACCGGAACTTGCATTTGTATAAAAAATGTTGTCATAAATTAAATAGATTGAAAATTCCACATTATTGTGGAAATAGAACTGAACAATGCATTATATCTATTTGCTTAACGCTCATGTTATTATTGAGACAATCCAAATAGATAAGAAAAGACTTGGCTTCGGCCAAGTCCTCAGACGCAGGCAGAAGCCTTAGTCGTTCTTACTTGGAATCAAGAAAGTGATATACTTTCTGATTCCGTAAAAAAATTGCAGTACAACATTGGGGATGATAGTAATTAATCATAAAGAAACAATTAAGAAAAAAATGCTCGTTGAGTTACTGAAGCGAACCGTTCCCATTACAATAACAGACTTGGCCAATCTATTTAATAAGACTGGTAGAACCATGAGAAACTATTTGGACGAGATTCAAGATGAGTATAAGGAATTCCATATAGAAATTGTTAGGAAGACAAATGTTGGTGTTTACATTACTATGGATGACCAAGATAGAGAAGAACTATTAAATTTGCTTGAAAAGGATAAGGTAGGTTCTTTTAACGCTGATAATTTTTCATCTAAATACCGGCAGGTATATATCCTAAAGACTCTCTTTGAAGATAAGTTTTCCTATACCATTCAAATGTTTGCGGATGATTTATATTGCAGTAAAAGTACTATCGTGAATGAATTGGTTCATGTCCAAGCATGGGTTGAAAGATATAATCTTATCCTGCAAAGAAAACAAAACCAAGGTCTATGGATAGAAGGGGATGAAAAGGATTATAGAAGGGCTTTCAAGGATTTGATTGATGATATACAAGATAAGGAACATGAAGTTGATGATTTTATTGTCAGCGATGTAGGACTAGATTATAGAATTGACATAGTTGACTATGAAAAAATCAAAAGTATGTTTCCTAAAATAAACTTGTATACGATTCAACGAATTATTCAAGAAGCTGAAAAAGAATTAGGACTTTATTTTACCGATCAGGCTTTCCTTAATTTGATTACTCATATGGCTATAACCATTGGAAGATTAAAAAATCATAAGTCCGTATCAAGCACTGAAAATTATTTTGAAAGCTTAAAGAAGGAACGGGAATATACCGTTGCAAGATGGGTTGTAAATGAGCTGACAAAAGAGTTTAAAGTGAGCTTTCCAGAGGAAGAGATTGGCTATATATCGATCCATATGATGGGGGCAAAAATTCAAGAACACTATGATGCTGAGGAATCCAGCGCTATTATTGAAAATTATGATGTTGATTTTACGGATATGGCTAAAAGCATAATTGCAATGTCTTCTGAAATATTGGATGTAGATTTAACAAAGGATGAGGGTCTTTTAACCAGATTAGTGCTCCACTTACGGCCAACGGTTATGAGATTAAAATATGGTCTCAGATTAACAAATCCCATCCTTAGTAGGATAAAAGAAGAATACACAAACATATTTGGCGTTGCTTGGGCTTGTAACAGTATCTTTGAAAACAAATTTGGAGTCACTATAAATGAAGATGAGGTTGGATATTTAGTTCTTCATTTAGCACTATCCGTTGATAAGATAAGGAGTAAGATAAAGACTGTAATTGTTTGCTCAAGTGGTATAGGTACCTCTCAGTTGGTTGCGTCTAAACTGGTTAAGAAATTTGACAACTTAGATATAACACATATACTGCCCTATAATCTATTAAGTCAAAAAAAAATAGAAGAAGCTGATTTGATTATTACAACCATAAGAAATATCAAGAAGGATGAAAAGGTTGTATATATATCAGCTCTTGTTAATGAAAATGATTATAGTAATATAACAAATACGATTAAAAGTCTAAAAAGAGTTGGATTGGGTATTCCTCTTTCAAATTCCGAAGACGTTAAGGAATTGGATGATGAGTACCAAGAAAGTATCCTTGGAAAAGAATTATGCTTCTTGGATAGTGACATTACCGATTTTCCGCAAGCAAT
Source organism: Clostridia bacterium (assembly GCA_029239905.1). GTDB lineage: Bacteria > Bacillota > Clostridia > Lutisporales > Lutisporaceae > GWB2-37-7. The sequence continues at coordinate 2,178 of JARBUB010000224.1, read as the reverse complement.
AATCTATTATGGTAAGTTGATGGAGAAAAAGGGCTATGCAAAAATTGGTTTTCATGAGGATATCTTGAAGAGGGAAAAAATAGGGTCAACATACATTGGAAAAGGCATAGCAATACCTCATGCAAAAGATATATTTGTAAATAAATCAAAGATATGTATAGTGAAGTTTATCAAGCCTATAACCTGGCAGGGCAACAAAGTGGATGTTATCTTTATATTGTGCTTAAAGTTTAATGATGCGAATAACACTAAGAATTTTTTTAAAAAGTTTTACTCCTTATTAGAAAATGATGAAATGATAAGTAAAATTAAAAACGCACAAAGTATAAATGATATAACGTATTTATTCGATTAGGGGGAAAAAGAAATTGGAAAAAATAATCACGAGGGATTTAATTGTATTGGATTTAGAATCTTCTTCTAAAGAAGAAGTAATCAAAGATATGGCAAAACTGATAGAAGCACAGGAGCGGTTGCATGACTTGGAAGGGTATATGGAACAAGTGTATAAAAGAGAAGAAACCTTTCCTACAGCAATAGGATTTGAAGTTGCTATTCCACATGGAAAGACTGATACAGTCAAAAAACCTACTGTTGCTTTTGCAAGACTAAAAAGTGAAGTTAAGTGGAGTGATGAAGAAAATGCTAGATATATATTTTTAATCGCAGTGCCAGAAACAGAGGCAGGGGACATGCACCTACAAATTCTGGCACAACTTTCTAGAAAGATAATGAGAGAAGAATTTAGAGATCAATTAAAGAATTCATCAGAAATCGATGAACTTTTGGAAATATTGACAATGTAAATCTAATTGTAATGAAGATAGGATTCAATTAATTATGGGTTCTACTTATGCCAAGTTAAAATATATTGGGAGGAAGAGAAAATGGATGATTTAAAAGGGTTATTTAAAAACACTAGGCAGCATCTGATGTCAGGGGTATCATACATGATTCCCTTTGTTGTCGCAGGAGGTGTACTATTAGCACTTTCGGTTCTATTGTATGGCTCAGCAGCGGTACCACCAGATGGTACAACACTAAATGACTTATTTAATATCGGTGCAGCTGGTTTAGGACTTATGGTACCAATTCTTGCGGGCTTCATAGCATTCTCAATGGCAGATCGGCCTGGTATTGCGCCGGGAGCTATCGGTGGCGCCTTGGCAAATAAAATTGGCGCAGGTTTCTTAGGTGGTATAGTGGCAGGTATACTTGCCGGTGTTGTTGTTTTTTATATAAAGAAGATAAAAGTTCCAGCAGTTATGCGTTCAGTTATGCCAATCTTTGTTATCCCATTAGTAGGTACATTCATCGTTGGCGGACTTATGATGTGGGTTTTAGGTACTCCAATCGCAGCTGTGATGGTTGGATTAAAACTTTGGTTAGCGGGACTCGGGACTGGCAATATAATTGCATTAGGAATTATATTAGGTTTAATGATTGCTTTTGATATGGGTGGTCCTATAAATAAAGTTGCATACGGTTTTGGTACAGCTATGGTTGGTACCATTGATCAGGCTACTGGTATGGCAGCTCCAATGGCATTGAAAATAATGGCAGGTATCGGTGTGGCTATCTGTGTACCACCAATTGGAATGGGAGTTGCTACATTCCTAGCACCAAAGAAGTATACTAGTGAAGAAAAGGAAGCTGGAAAAGCAGCTGTGTTAATGGGCCTTATTGGAATAACCGAAGGGGCGATTCCTTTTGCAGCATCAGATCCGTTAAAGGTTATACCTTCCATAATGGTAGGTGCTGCAGCAGGGGCCGCTACAGCCATGTTATTAGGAGCGGGAAATCCAGCACCTTGGGGCGGATGGATCGTATTGCCAGTTTCTATTGGAGCAGGTTCCTATGTGATTGCTACTTTAGTAGGTGTGGCCATAACGGCTCTTATGGTCAACACTTTAAAGCCAAAAGTGACGGAAACGGCTGCTAAGACAGCTGTAGGTAGTAGTGAAGAAGTGGAATTGACTTTTGAATAATACGTTTATTGTCAAATTGATGATTGTAATATCAGTTGGTTACAATGGAATGGATAGCATTCTATTTTTGCAAATTGCTGAATGAAAGATTAAAAGATATAACAGGAGATGATTTAAAATGAAAATTTTAGCAGTAACAGCATGCCCTTCGGGAGTTGCACACACTTATATGGCTGCTGAGGCATTAGAG
>JARBUB010000223.1 GCA_029239905.1 Clostridia bacterium | reverse complement strand
ATTGATAATTCTGTAGGCAAAATGACTGAGATGATATCAAGCTTTCTATATGAAACCTCGAGACAAAAGCTGCAGGCTGCAGATCTGATCAGTTATATTAGAGCGCAGCTGCCTTTAGAGGATGATTCAATTAAAATTGAACTAAAAATTGCGGATCAGCTGCCAGATATATATGTAAATAAAATCAGAATGGCAAGGGCAATCATTAACATATTGGAAAATGCCATCATTGTACCTTTTGCACATCCATACAAACATATCATTTTTGAGGTAAAGCCAATAAATGGGGGACTGCATCTGGTTGTCAGGGATAATGGAATAGGTATTAGAGAAGAGGATCTCCCCCGTATTTGGGATGTAGGCTTTTCAACGAATAACACATCGGGCTTGGGACTTCCCTTTGCAAAACAGATAATAGAGGATAATCAGGGAAACATAATAGTGTCCAGCGAACCAGGTAAGGGGACTATAGTTACGATATTCCTGCCTTCTGTAAGCAGCGAATCGGAGTTGGAATATTAATTATATAAGTATGAAAATGTACTACTCTATTTGATTTAATATAATATAGAATAATTTAGGGGTGATTATATGGATGAAACAAAGCAAATGAAAAAGATTGTGATTATTGATGATGAACCAGACATTCAATATACTATAAAAGAAATCTGCTTGTATGCCGGGTGGAGTCCAATTTTAGCAGATAACGGAATGCATGGTTGTGAGTTATGTAAGATTCATAGTCCGAATCTTGTCATAGTTGACTATCATATGCCTGATTGGGATGGCTTGACTACTGTAAAAAAAATCCGTCAGATGGACAGCGCAATATCCATACTTGTCCTTACAGTTGACGAACGGCAGGAAATAGCAGAAAAGTTTATTCTGGCAGGTGCCAATGACTTTGCCATAAAGCCTATTAAGTCTCCGGATCTCATATCGAGAATTAAAATAAATTTAAAAATAAATGAAATTCAGCAGAAGTATGCAAAGGAAAAGCAACAGGTATTTACGGATAAGGGAATTAGTCCTGCAACCTTAAGTATTATTTGTGATTATATGAGTCAGCAAAATGAAGGTCTTACTTTAGGTGAAATAGCAGGCGGACTGGATTTGGCATATCAAACAATCCATAGGTATATACAATATCTTATAGAGGAAGGTAAAATTGAAACACTTCCTATTTATGGACAATTGGGAAGACCTAAAAATAAATATAAATATTCAAAGAAATATTAAGAGAAATATGTTATAAAAATAGGAATAGTCTGATTTTTCTAGAAATACATAATATTAAAGAAAATCAGTCTATTTTTTTTATGCAATAAAGGCAGATATTGTTCATTTTGTTCTTACTATATGTTTTGTACAAAGTGCAAAACATTTTCCTCTGCTTATATGTTGTGAAAAATACATCTTTGATGATGCAAAATTGGATGCTTCTACTGATTTTGTATATGTTAAATTTTTTTCGCAACATATCTATACATAGTTAAGAATATAATTTGGTAGGCATGTTTAAATAAGAAATTAATTACTTAAAGGTCTAGGTTAACTTACATTGATTAGCTGCTGGAAAGCTTGCTTTCCAGTCTAATATAAAATATCTAAATTGGAGGGGAATCATTTGAAAAAGGTACTAGCATTACTTCTTGCATTAGTAATGGTGCTTAGCTTGGCTGCATGTGCAAAGACAGCAGATCCAGTAGCTACACCACCTGCAGATCAACCTGCTGCAGAGCCAGCTAAAGCCCACATCGGTATCGTTACAGGATCAGTAGCACAATCTGAGGATGAACTTAGAGGTGCTGAGGCGTTCATCGCTGAGTATAAGACAGTTGAAGAGGGTGGTATCGTAAGACACGTTATATACCCTGATAACTTCATGAACGAACAAGAAACAACTATTGCTCAAATCGTAGGTCTTGCAGATGACCCAGATATGAAGGCAATCGTAGTTAACCAATCAGTTCCTGGTACAGCTGCTGCTTTCACAAAGATCAGAGAGTTAAGACCTGACATACTATTATTAGCAGGTATACCTCAAGAAGATACTAACATGATCGAAGCTGCTGCAGACGTAGTTGTAGATGCTGATAACGTTAAGCGTGGATATTTAATGATTCTTGCGGCTAAGAAAATGGGCGCAGAAACATTTGTTCACATTTCCTTCCCAAGACACATGAGTATTGAATTATTATCAAGAAGAAGAGCTATTATGGAAGAAGCTTGTAAAGATCTAGGTCTTAAGTTTGCTTTCGAAACAGCTCCAGACCCAATGAGTGACGTCGGTATACCAGGCGCACAACAGTTCATACTTGAAAAAATGCCTTCATGGGTAGACAAGTATGGCAAGAACACAGCTTTCTTCTGCACAAACGATGCTCAAACAGAGCCTTTATTAAAGAAGGTTGCTGAGTTAGGCGCAATATTCGTTGAGCCAGATCTTCCATCACCAATCATGGGTTACCCAGGTGCTTTCGGTATCGATCTTAAGGCACAAGCTGGAAATTGGCCTGCAATCCTTAAGGCAGTTGAAGAAACTGTTGTTGCTAAGGGCGGAGCTAAGAGAATGGGTACTTGGGCTTATTCATTCAACTACACTACTACACTTGCACTTGCTGAGTTTGGTAAGAGAGTAGTTGCTGGAGAAGCTAAGAAGGATTCCTTCGATGACATGATGGCTTGCTTTGAAAAGTATACACCAGGAGCAGAGTGGAATGGTTCATACTATGTTGACATTGCAACTGGCACAGAAAAGACTAACCACATCATGGTTTACCAAGATACATATGTATTTGGTCAAGGTTACTTAGGCCAAACAAAGGAAACAATTCCTGAGAAATACGCTCAAATAAAGTAATGAATTAGGCACTGGGAACAATCAATAAAAGATTGCTCCCAGTGCAATCATAATTTGTTAAATAAGCAGCCACCCGTTAATCGGGTGGATACTTATTTACAGCAATTTTTATTATATATTATATTTATTTGCATGATAAAGGGTAAGTACTTTGATAGTAGGATTAAGAGGTGAAATAATTGTCAAATGAGAATATGAGGTTAAAAGTCGAAGGCGTAGGCAAACAATTCGAGGGTAACAGAGTATTAAAAGATATTAACTTTTCACTTGAAAAAGGGAAAATACTTGGTCTTGTCGGCGAGAATGGTGCCGGTAAATCAACTTTGATGAAGATACTTTTTGGAATGAATGTTATAGCAGAAACTGGCGGCTATGAAGGAAATATATATCTTGACGGTGAGAAAATAAATTTTAAAAGTCCTCTAGATGCATTAAAAGCAGGAATAGGAATGGTACACCAAGAGTTTTCCTTAATACCTGGTTTTACTACAGCTGAAAATATATTATTAAATATGGAAAAAACCAAGCCGAGCGTATTATCAAGGATGTTAGGCAAAAAGCTAGAAACTGTTGATATGCCTACCATGAGAAAGCGTGCTCAAGCAGCAATCGAAACCTTAGGTGTTCAGCTTGATCCAGATACACTTGTTTCTGAAATGCCTGTTGGTCATAAGCAGTTTATTGAGATTGCTCGTGAGATAGACAGAGAAAGCGTTAAATTACTTGTTTTAGACGAGCCAACAGCTGTTTTAACTGAAACAGAAGCAGAAATACTGTTAAAAGCTATGCGAAAGCTAGCAGACATGGGTGTTTCAATTATTTTCATATCTCACAGACTTCACGAGATTACCTCGGCTTGCGACACCATTGTCGTTCTAAGGGATGGTGTGTGTGTAGTTGAGAAGCCTACTGAAGGCGTAAATGTAAGGCAAATCGCTGAATGGATGGTTGGACGAGATGTGGAAGGCAAAGAGGCTGCTCATAAAAAAGTAGTTGATGTAACTGATGATAATAAAGATATAATATTGGAAGTCAAGAATCTTTATGTTGATATGCCTGGAGAAACTGTAAAGGATGTAAACTTTAAGGTTAAAAGAGGCGAAATTTTTGGTATAGGTGGTCTTGCAGGACAGGGAAAACTAGGAATACCTAACGGTATAATTGGTTTGTCTACCTCAGATGGAGAAGTAGTATTTAACGGAAAGCCACTTGCACTAAACTCCACACTAAATGCACTAAAAAGCGGATTGGCATTTGTATCCGAGGATCGTAGAGGTGTTGGACTTTTGCTGGATGAACCAATTGACTGGAATATTGCATTTAATGCAATGCAGGTTCAGGATAAGTTCCTTAAGAAATACTTAGGTGGTCTTATAAAGTGGCGTGATGACAAAGCCATGAAGGATTGTGCGCAAGAATATATCGATGCTTTAGAGATAAGATGTACGAGCTCAAAGCAAAAAACAAGATTGCTTTCAGGGGGAAATCAACAAAAGGTATGTCTTGCAAAAGCCTTTGCTATGGAACCAAGCCTTTTGTTTGTATCTGAACCCACTAGAGGGATAGACGTTGGTGCAAAAAGATTAGTTTTGGACGCGCTAAGACGATATAATGAAGAAAATAACACAACAATAGTAATGATCTCGTCAGAGCTTGAAGAGTTGAGATCTATATGTAATAGAATCGCCATAATCACTGAAGGTAAGGTGGCTGGAATTCTACCACCTGGTGCAGAAGCAGCCGATTTTGGAATGCTAATGGCTGGCGATATTCAATCGAGCAAAGAAGGTGAAGAGCAATGATGAGAGCAAGTAGTTTTATAAAGAATTTTGGATGGCCGCGTATCATTATAGGGTTGTTCTTGTTAGCATTGTTTATAACAGGACCCTTTTTCGGGGTTAAAACTGATATGTCCCTAAATGACGTTATTGTTCGTTTTGGAATGAATGCGGTTCTCGTACTTTCTATGGTACCGATGATACAATCCGGAACCGGTTTGAACTTTGGTATACCCGTAGGTATAATCGCCGGGATGATCGGTGCAGTAATGAGCTTAGAGTTTAATTTAACTGGAATGCCAGGAATACTTGCAGCATTTGGAATGGCAATG
>JARBUB010000222.1 GCA_029239905.1 Clostridia bacterium | reverse complement strand
GATTGTTTTTCTTGGTATACACCCCAAGCTCCCCGATATTAAACATATAATCCAAGGCTGCACTGGACAGCCTTCTATGCCCCCAACGACCTTCTCCGCCCTCACCCAGCTTTATTTGGGTAGCTTGAAGAGGTCCTCGGTTTGATATAATCTCCCGCATTTCTTGTGTCATATCAATGGCTTCAAGTGACTTTCGATTTCTTAAGGTTGCTCTTACCTCTATGTCCTTCTGTTTTCTTATACGATGAAAGAAAGGCCAGTCCTCCTGCAGATAGATAGCCATCATTTTGTCCCAACCGTCCATTAAAGAGCGATCCGTATAAAGCAGCTTTTCTAACATAATAGGATGATACCCCTTAATCCTTGACTGCAATACCAAATCTGCATTCCGTCCTACAACATTAAGGGGGTCATACTGAATACAGCCAACCCTCTTTATATACTCTAATATTCCTTTTTCTCCCGAAAAAACATTTGTACTGTCTAGCCCATGATAATGAATCAGAAAGCGCTGCGCTTCCGCTTTTGATATCTTCATTTGCTTCATCTTATGTCCTCCTTCATGCCATGCTCTTCCCATAAAAAGAGCCCCTTGGTTATATCGTTATCCTAATATTACCAAAGGGGCTTGTCTATTACAATATTTTACTCAATCCAATATCCAATCGGAACTCCAAATTTCTACTTGCCAAATATGCGATTTAGGATGCGCAGCAATAAGGATGTTTTAGCTGCCGAAGCTTGACTCTGCATGAGCTCTGTTTGACCTTCGGACTGGGGAGGTACAAGCTTAGTGATAGCAGGGTTCGGTTTTGCCTGCTCAGTCAGATGCATTGTCTGGATCGCTTTAGCTGTTTTATGGTTTGTATTTACCTTGCTTGATCGATTGCTATGCTCGTTGAAAACAGCCTCTGAGGGCAATTCCTCTTCAGCAATCATAACCCCGATATATTCTTCTATGGCATAAAGGCTCATGATGTCATCACCTGTAACCAAGGTGATGGCACGACCTTCCTTTCCGGCTCTGCCGGTACGCCCGATTCTATGCACATAGCTGTCTTTATCCAGAGGACATCATAGTTGATTACCAGAGACAAGCCGTCGATGTGAATACCGCGTGCTGCAACATCTGTAGCTACCAGCAAAGGAATCTCTCCCTGCTTAAACTGTTGTATGGTCTTCAGTCGTCTACCTTGGGGGATATCTCCATGCAATGCATGTGAGACATATCCCTTCCTGGATAAAAAGCTTTGAACCCTATCAACCGTGACTCGTGTATTGCAGAAAATCATACAGCTTTCCGGCTGTTCAACCCGAAGCAGGCGATTCAGCTGTAAATTCTTTTCATTATGCTTAACACGATAGTATACCTGTTTGATGGCATCCACTGTCATGGTCTGCGATTCAATTTCTATAGTCACAGGATGCTTCATATACTCCCTGCAAATTTTATGGATTTCAGTGGGTATGGTGGCGGAAAAAAGGAGAGTCACCCTCTCTTTAGGGAGACTTTTGATAATTCTCACCACTTGATCTAGAAAGCCCATATCCAACATCCGGTCTGCTTCATCCAGTACTAAAAAGCGTATATGTTTGGTTTCAAGATTCCTGTGGCAAATGTGATCATGTACTCGACCAGGCGTTCCAGTAACAATGGATACGCCCTTTTTAAGTGTCTGGATTTCAATATTCATATTGTGCTGCCCATATACAGCTGTTGTCTTGTGAGGAAGATGCTTTGACATTTGCTTGAGATCGCTGTCTACCTGGACTGCCAATTCTCGCGTTGGTGTAAGAATAAGACCTTGAGGTCCTGCCACTCCCGGATCAATCATCTGCAGCAAGGAAACACCAAAAACAGCAGTCTTGCCGCTGCCTGTTTTAGACATGACGATTAAATCTTCCTGATTTAAAATATGAGGAATTGCCTTACGCTGCACCTCAGTAGGTTCCTCAAAACCCATCTCTTCTATGGCCTTTAAAACAAGAGGCGAAATGCCCATATCGTTAAAATTATTTTTCATTCGTATCTTCTTTCATTATTGTTGTTGCTTTAATTATATCATTTTCTATTGCTTTGTTCTATATGAGGGATAAATTGAATGACAACTCAAGAGTAAAAAAGCTTATATTTAGACATTTGCCTAAATATAAGCTGACGTATTTCTATCAATTTATAACTGGATTAAACCTTGAATTTCATAATTGCCGACTGTAGGTTTTGTGCCAGGTTTGATAAGCTTTCACTGGCACCTGCAATTTCTTCCATTGAAGCAGACTGCTCTTCCATGGATGCAGTTGCTTGTTGAGTTGCTGCAGAATTTTCTTCTGCTATAGCGGAAAGATTTTGCAAGGTATCGAGTATCTCATTTTTCATATTTTCCATTTCTTGTCCGGAAGCATTTAGCTGCTCAACTGCACTAATGGCATCCTTCATGGCTTGTTCTATTAACACATATTTATTCTTACTGTTCACTACACTGCTTGTTTGCTCTGATGCTATGGCAGACACTCTTTCCATTGTCTTAACAGCAGCTTGAGAGTTGCTTTGCAGCTCATTGACCATTCCGTCAATTGACTTTGTGGAGTTTGAAGATTGCTCTGCCAGCTTTCGAATTTCCTCAGCTACGACTGCAAATCCTTTTCCTGCTTCTCCCGCTCTCGCAGCTTCGATGGCAGCATTTAAGGCTAACAAATTCGTTTGTTCTGCTATGGAGGCAATTACACTGCTTGCTTGTCCGATTTTATCAGAGCTCTCATTTGTCTTTAATATAACTTCATAGATTTCTCTTGATGCTTCGTTGCTTTCTTCTGTTATTTTAGACAAGTTATCAATTTCTGTTAAACCTTCATTGACAACTACTGCTACATGATTTGCAGAAGCATTTAAATTTTTCATAAAGCCGAGGTCTTTTTCTATGGTTTTTCCTAATGAGATAGCCTTTGAAGAGCCTTCTTCTGTATTTTTTGCTTGGTCGGCAGCACCCCTTGCAATCTCTTCTACCGTCTTTGATACTTCTTCTGCTGCAGTGGCTGATTGTTGTGAAGTGGCAGTCAGTTCTTCTGAGGCCGCAGCCAATTGCTCTGATGAATTGCTAATTTCCTTAATTACATCTCTAAGACTATTGGTTATGCTTTGCAATGCTTTTGACAATGCCCCAATTTCATCCTTCTTTTTTAGCAGGTTTTCAGGAACATCCTGTGTAATATCTAAATTAGCAATTTTTGCTGAATGCTGTACTGACCTAATAATCGGCTTCGCTATGGAATTTCCAATTAAATATGTCATAGCAATGCTTATTAGTAAAATGATACCTGTAAATATCATAATTGTTTTTTGCAGTGAAGCTATTCCGGATAAAACTTCGTTCCTATCGGCAGTAATAACCAGTATCCATTCAGAGCCTTCAATAGGTGAATATCCTGCATATAAATCATTTCCTTGAAACACATATTCACTGACTCCGCTTCTTTCCTTCAGCATCTTTTCAAATTGCATTGCCACTGATTTTTGGCTTTCATCCTTCTTTGCTTCTTCAATTGGATTAAATTGATTTATAACCTTTTCTCTGTCCGGGTGAGCCACGACATTTCCCTTATTGTTAATCATATAAGCATATCCGCTTGTACCAAATCCCGTATCATCAGTGATATCACTTAAGGTATTTCCATCCCTACGGCCTATTAATGCCCCAACTACTTTACCGTCCTTCTCTATAGGAGCAGCATACATCAAAACCACTGAATTTGTTACTTTACTAACCAATAAATCAGATACATTGACTTCTCCGCCAAAGGCCTTTTTTACATATTCTCTATCACCTAATTGGCTAGTTGACCCATCAGAATATTGTGCAGTTCCATCAAGCTGAACCACCGCTATATCAATAAAGCTTGTCTTTTCCACTTGTCTTTGCAGTATAGGCTGTTGTATCGCCCAATCCATGCTTTGTATATCTGATCTCAATGCTATCATTTCCAAAGTCTTTTTTTGAGTTTCAACCCGACTCTGTGTCAATTTCCCTGCATCAGCTGCCATTGAAATAAGTGTTTTTTCTGCTTTATCAGTAACAGCAGCACTAGCTCGTTCTATTGCAATACCCCCTAAAGCAATAGATGCTACTAAGATTAAGATCGAGAAATAAATAACCAGTCTTGCCTTAATGCTTTTCATATAGTCCCCCATTAATATTTAATATTTGTATTTATTTTTATATTATTTAAATATACCGTTCACCAAAGTCTAATTAGATTTATATTACTTCTGCTATAATCCATTAACATAGCACAATTCCAAAATCTTATCCATTGCTTATCAAGTCCGGTGTCACTCGTTATGACATCAGATATTATCATTTCTATGACTTGAGAGTTTCCAAGTTTTCATGTTCCTGCAAGTAATCATCCGTAAATCTGTTAACCCCAAAATAGCCCTGATTAAACATTGGCCAACTATATATAATAATTATCTTTTATATTTGTCTAGAATATATATTCTCTTATACAATATTTGATATTTCTTCCGGTGGAGAAATAAGATATGTAAGTAAAATTTTTCCTATGTCCTGTGAATAATGATTCTTCAAATTTCTTATTGTCTATGCAATGATTATTTATTGCAGCTATTCATCCTAATTAAATTTGGGCAGAAAAAAATGAACATAGTTATGTTCGTTTATTTCTCGTCGGATAATATTATGTAATTGCTATATAGCATCATTCGCTAGATTATTATACCATTACTGCCCATTTGATACAATTCCTTTTTACGACATTTTTCGACATTAATACACTGACCCTCTCTTATTCATTATCTCTCTCCTCAGGCATATCTTCACCATAAGAATGTCGTATCTCCTCAATGGCCTTATAATACTGCTTTGGCGATAGACCGAAGGATTTCTTAAAAGCCCTTACAAAGCTTGAGTAATCCTTAAAACCGCATTGGTCTGAAGCATAGGTGGTTTGCAGACCTTTTTTGATTAGCATCGCCGCTTTAGCAAGTCTTTTTTGAAGTATATAATGATGCAAGGTGTAGCCTGTTTGATTCTTGAAAAGATGCATCAGGTAGTATCTATTCATGTAAAACCTTAATGCAATGTTATCTATACATAAGTCTCTATCTAAGTTCTCGTTAATATAGTCCAATATATTTACTATTCTTTCGTCATATTGAATATCTTTTTCATTCTTTTTTAGCTTGGATCTAAGTATTAATCTGTTTAGATATACTATAAGCTGAATAAAAATGGAATTCTGCAGTATTTTACCTCCAAAATCCCTATCTCTTATTGCTTTTTCTAAGGAGAACAAAGTATCCTTAATAACACTTAAGCTGTCTGGACTTAACCGAAACAAATTAATCTTTTCTTTGATTGCCAGTTCAAAGCAAGTAAATAAGTCGCTATCCTCCGTACTATAGTTTGCTAGGAAATTTGAGTTTACCCAAATGATAATCCTTTCATAATGCTCATTAGGATCAATGATTGCTTTATGAACCTCATTGCTGCCTACAAAGAGAATATCCCAGGGTCTAAGCTTATAATACTTACCTTCAATTACATAGGTTGCGTTCCCCGAAATAAATATCACTATTTTGTTGAAATCATGGTAGTGAAAGGTATGCTCTTCAGATTTCTTATCCTTTAAATGAAAAAATCTAAAGTCTTCATTTAGATAACCTTTTTTTATCTTTAATAAAGCATTTTCTTCCAACATACGATGCCTCCCATTGCTCATTGATATCCTCATCTTCATTATAGCACTTTTTGCAATATAATTGCCATTATTAGCAATAAAAATTGTATTTAATTAGTATATACTATAAAAGAAAAAAATGTTGGAGGGTTGTATATGAAGTTATTAAAAGCGTATAGATCTTCTATCATTCTGCTTGCGGCTGTAATGGTAGGCGGTTTGATTGGAGCTATTGTCGGACCTGAGGCTGCTGTAGTGGAGCCCCTGGGTGATTTGTTCTTGAATCTAATGTTTATGATCATTGTTCCACTGGTATTTTTCAGTGTTACTTCAGCTATCGGTAATATGGTA
>JARBUB010000221.1 GCA_029239905.1 Clostridia bacterium | reverse complement strand
CTTTACGTTTGGAGTTCTTCCATCAAAAGAAGTAGGTACTTTGATTTCTCCAGCTTTTATCTTTGCATCAGCTATTCCCTTTAATTTTGCATCAAAGCTGTAACCTATAAGCTTCCAGTTGTCATCTATATATGGAGATATCTTACCACGCTTCACTTCTTGGACATACTTTACTATTAGATCTCTTACTCTACCCGCATCTCCAAGCTCTGCAAATGAGTCATAACACTTATCTGCATCCGTAATCCACTTATTAGTAAGCAATGTGCCATATCTGTAGTTGTTTACAGCCATTTTGTATATGTTTGCATCAACGATTGGCTGTCCTTTAATTTTTGCATTTACAATTCTACTACCAACTGACTTTGAAACGTCTATTTGATAGTCGATGCCTGAGAACATATCATAGTTGTAACCTCTAACATTTGGGTTAAAGCTTATTGTCAAATCGCCATCTCTAAATTGGTTGTAATAACCTGCTGACCACTCCATATAAGCCTTTAGGTTCTTTCCAGTGATATTTACAGCCATCAATGTATTGTCATACATGTATATATTAGCAACGTCCTTCTTCATAAATGGGCCTGCCTTTAGGTTCGCATCATTTTTGAAGAATGCGGCAGTTGATATATCAGCCTTAGAATAATAAGTTTGAACTTCATTAATGAAGTCAATAACTGCATTGTCTTCCATTTGTGCCGTTGGCATTGTTGTAATTTTATCAGCGCCTGTTATATAATCAACCTTTTTGATAAAATCTCCAGTTACGTAGCCAACAACTTTGTTAGCTTCAGCAAGGGACTTATCATCAACAGTCTTGAATTTAGCTGTCAAGTCCTTATCTGCAGTAACTCCTTTTGTTAAAAGGTTCTTAGTAGAGACTTCTACAACCTTCCAACCATTCCCGCTCTTTTCAACTTTAACATCTATTTTTGCTAAAGCTGCTCCATATCTGCCTGGTTCTATAAGCTTAACTTTGCTTGTAGATTCAATGTTGTCAAATTGAGAGTGTGCATGACCACAGATTATTGCATTAAATTGTGGAACTGCATCTGCTACAGCTTTTGCACCATCAGTTGTACCTTTTTCAGGAGTATCTCCCAAATGGAAAGTTCCTATTAGTACATCATACTTGCCTTCTAGCTCTTTTACTACCTTTTTAGCTTCTGCTACAGGATCTGTAAAAGTCAAGCCCTTGAAATGCTCTGGAGTTGCAGCTTCCCAAGTTGGAATGTGCGGTGCAATAAGACCAACTATAGCTACTCTGACTCCGTCCTTTACAATTATCTTGTAACCATTTATAAATCTTGTGCCGTCTTCCTTATATATATTGGCTGCCAATGCTGAACCCTTAAAAGCAGCTATATTTTTGTTTAGGAAGTCCATACCAAAATTGAATTCGTGGTTTCCCAAATTCCATACATCATAACCCATGTAGTTCATTACATCGATCATTGGGTGTACAGGATCATTGTTGAAAATTTCTGCCATATTATCCTGAAGTGTATCCCCGTTGTCAATAAGGATTGTGTTTGGATTCTTTTCTTTTTCTTGCTTTATAAGAGTTTGAATTATAGCGAAGCCTGCATCATCATCTGCTGTACCTGTAGCATATTCCCACGGAAAAATTCTTCCATGCATGTCACTGGTGCCTAAAATCGTTACAGTCTTGCTTGTTGCTACGTCTGCTGCTGACGGTAATATTGGTGTAAACAGTGTTAGCACCATTACTATTGCCAATAGCAAGCTTAAACTTTTGGAGAAGTTTTTCATTTTCATACCCCCACATTGTTTATTTAGTGTAGTGTCACTACACTAGCTTATTCAAATTTTATCATAATTATCCATATTTAACAATTATAATCCAATTTTAACTTAATGTGGGTAATCCACTGCTTATTTATTGTCCAAATAACTTTTCATGAAGCCAATGCTTCTTTATATCAACAGCTTTTACCGGACAAAGTTCATGGCAGCAAAAGCATCTGATACATTTATTTAAATCTGGTACCGGCCTACCGTTTTCCATCTTAATAATGTCTGGAGGACAGCTTCTCTTGCAGTCCTCACAACCGATACATTTTTCGTGATTAAAGACCGGCTGCGATCTGAAGTTGTTAATTACAAACTTCTCCATGAATTTAGGCACCCTGCCTCCCACAAAATTAACATTTATTGAGGTGGGAAGTTTAAAGGGCTCAACTTCTATTTGATCAAAACCTACTCCGCTGATTTCAAGTTTTGCATGATCTGAGCTTGTAAGGCCTCTATTTTCAGCAGCTACAAGAGTCGGTATTAAGGCATGATTAATTCCTGCGACTTTTGAGGCTGCAACGTCTAGAGCATGAGGGTTGGTAGATGCCATGAGCAGCCCTACATGTCTTTTGATCCCCGAAGAAGGGCCATCTCCTTCCATGCCATCAACAGCATCTATGATTGAAAATATAGGATTAACATACTCGCAGATATCAACTAAATGCTCTGCAAAGTTTTCTGTGTTATTCATTTTCAAATGATAATCTGCTTTGATAATCCCAGGAATTACGCCAAAGAGATTCTTAACCGCACCTGTGTAGGTCATCATGCCATGGGTTTTAAGCTTAGCCGCCGATATTACAAAATCGACATCCTGAACAATCTTTATGATCTGCATTGTTTTTAAAAGCTTGGCTTTTTCATTATGTACTTCAACTACAGAAGTATCATAATTCAATCCGCAGCCAGTCTTCTCTGCCACTGCGGTCATTCCAGCAGCTTTATATACGCCTTTTAAGTTCCATTCATTGAAAGGTCCGCCTGGACTATCTCCAATAATCGGCTGGCAGTCCAAAGCCTGAAGATACCTTACAATAGCTTCTATTACTACCGGGTGTGTCGTTACTGCTTCCTCGGGGCTTTTACGCATTAATAGGTTGGTTTTAACAAGTACTTTCGCACCCTTAAATAACTTTGCCTTCACCTCAGGAACCGCATCAAAGCACTCTGCCACCGCTTTTTCAACCATGGCATAATCATATTCCTCACATCTAGTTATATGTATTTTATTCATGTTATACCTCCATTCAAAAAAAGCCTGAAATATTATTCAAGCTTCTTTGATTATACAATAATTTTCTTAAATCACATAGTCAATTACTGCCTGTGGAAATATCTGCGTCAATCTTTCCTTGAAGAAAATTTCCATTTCCTGCAGCTGCTCTTTATGATATACATACTTGCCATAGCCAAATTGTCCGTATTTATATTTTCTTTGCTCCTCATCCATAGGAAGATCATTTTCAGGAAATACTTCGTTTATATTCTTTTTTGCCCTAGCGGTAAATCTATGTGAGATAATTTCAAAATGTATTTCATTCGTGCTGTGTGCTGCCAATTGCTTTTCAAGCTCCAAAAGCATTTCTCCATATTCACTTTTCCAATCGTCAAAAAGAAAAACAGGTCCTATAATAAATCCTATAGGGTAATTGCTTTCAATAATTTTCCGTGCTGCTGTTACTCTATCTGCCAAGCTGGCTGTTTTGTGTTCATATTTTGATATAATAGAGTCTGCATTTATGCTAAACCTCACCATTGTATGTCCATTATGCGCTGCGTCCAATAAGCCCTCAACATCTGTAAATTTAGTTACAAATCTAAACCTTCCCAAGTCCTGCTGCCCGAAGAATTCTATCGTTTTACGCAGTGTTCCTGTATATGGTTCAACTGGAATAGGATCTGATGTAGCAGCGCCTTCAAAATAGGTTATGTCGGGTTGGCGTTCCTCAATATATTTAGAACATTGATTTAAAATTTCATCTACATTCACATAAACTCTGATATAAGGCTTTTTACCCAATTGAGTATTTAGATAGCAATAAGTACACATCCCCGCGCAGCCTGTTACCAGGGGGAGTTGGTAGTGTGCGGAAGGCTTGCAGCTTTCAAACTTCAAGGTATGTCTTAGGCCAATCACTAGAGTGTTTTTGCCTTCCCCAAAGGCTTGTGCAGGGGTCTTTCCTGGTATTCCGGTTACCTTATTGTGTGATTTTAATATTGATATTTCAATTTTCTTCTCTTTAAATTCATCAAACAACTTTTTTCCTAATGGATAATTCAAAGCTTCCTGTTCGAACATAACTCTTTTAGGTTTAAAGGGCACAATATCCACTCCTTATAATTTGTTATGGATATTGTGCCCCAAATTTTTCGTGATTTGCATTTTTTTTATTTATTGACTACTATCTCACTAACTACAGGATAGTGGTCTGATGCTTCCGATATCAGTACGTCGTAGTTTGTTACTTCTATATCCGATGAAACAAATATATAGTCTATGCGCTCCTTTACATCTTTTTCATCAAAAGTGCTTTGCTGAAGCTTTTCACTGCCCTTTGCACAATCCTTCATTGAATCGGTAATTAAAGTCAGCTTATCCGATTTTGAATTCATATCTCCCATCAAAATATAATCCATGGTCTCCGCTTCCATCATCTGCATTATAAAGTCAATCTGATCTTTTTGTTCAGCCACTTTTAGCCCCAAATGAGCATTATATACAGCCAACTGATGGCTTCCAATATTTATTACCGCTCTTAAAACTGTTCTTTGCTCGCTGAAGGAGGGTAAATCATATACTTTATATTCCTCAATGGGATATTTACTCAATAAACCATTACCATATTCCCCATTTAATACATTTATACTTTTACCATAGGCGTAGTTCATATCCGTATTAACTGAAAGCTGCTTAATTTGATCCTGAAAGACAGTTCTGATTGAGTGTCTTTCCACCTCCTGCAATGCGATTATCCCAGCTCCACTATTTTGAATAACATCTGCAATTGCGTTCAAATCAAGCCTTCCATTTTTTCCAATCCCTCTATGCATTTTTAAGCTTTATTTCTTGTTCTTTACGATCCATAACTTCACCTCTGGAGATGGGCTTCATCTGAATATTATTTTCCTTATTTTCATTGATATATGCAATAACATTCTGTTCTGCTTCTATATTTTGCATATTGAAGTAGGCTTGACCGCTAGTTATATATAATACATAGATTAAAACTACCGTAACAAAAGCTGTTGCTTTCACGCTGCCACTCCTTCACATCATAGTATGAATTCATGTTAACATAAAATCGCTACAACTTGTACTAAATATTCTAAATTTAATATTAACTTAATATTAAAAACCATTTTAATTTGTATATGCTTTTAATTGTTTTATTACAAAATAAATTTCTCAA
>JARBUB010000220.1 GCA_029239905.1 Clostridia bacterium | reverse complement strand
GTTTCAGGGTGGCAGCAAAGCAGATGACTTAAACTTTGGAGATTTTTTATTCAATCCAGCAGATATTGACTATTTATTGCTTACACATGCACACATTGATCACAGTGGGAGAATCCCACAACTGGTTAAGAGGGGCTTCAAAGGCAAAATAATCACCACAACCGCTTCAAAGGATTTATGCGGCATCATGCTGCCAGACAGCGGCTTCATTCAAGAAACTGAGACTGAGTGGATTAATAGAAAGCGTCAAAGAGCTGGAAAGCCTCTCGTGGAACCATTATATACCAGCACAGATGCGCAGGATTCCCTAAAACTATTTGAAGGAATTGAATACAATCAAGTTATTAATATAAATAATGATATCAAAGTACGTTATAACAATGCCGGACATATTTTGGGCTCATCTATACTTGAAATGTGGGTTAAAGAACAGGGCAGTGAGTTTAAAGTAGTGTTTTCAGGTGACTTAGGCAGCAAGAACTCACCTCTTCTAGACTATCCTACACTAATCGAAGAAGCGGACTTTGTAATCATGGAATCTACCTATGGCAATAGGCTGCATCCTCAATCAGAGAATAAAGCGCTTCAGTTATTAAATATAATACTGGAAACTGTTAAGAAAAAAGGCAATGTCGTAATTCCTTCCTTTGCTGTGGAGAGAACACAGGAAATACTTTTTGAACTAAACGCATTAAAAGAAGCAAAGGAATCCAAACTCAAAGATATTCCTGTATTCGTTGATAGTCCTTTGGCTATCAATGCTACTAAAATATTCGAGAGAAACAAAAGCTATCTTAACGAAAATATCAATAATTTATTCAAATCAGGGGATAACCCTTTTGAATTCCCAAACCTAATATTCACTGAAACCTCAGATGAATCTAAGGCGATTAATTTCGAGAAAGAAAGCTGCATAATCATATCTGCCAGCGGTATGTGCGATGCAGGTAGAATTAAGCACCATCTGAAGCATAATCTTTGGAGAAAAGAAAGCAGCGTGGTTTTCGTTGGCTATCAAGCGAAGGAATCCCTCGGCAGAAGGATTCTGGAGGGTGCTAAAACAGTTAAACTTCTAGGTGAGGATATAAATGTCCAAAGCAGCATTTACTCCATTCAAGGCTTCTCAGGCCATGCAGATCAGCAAGGCTTGTTGGATTGGGTCGCAGGCTTCAAGAAAAAACCTGCAAAGATATTCCTGACACATGGAGAAGATGAAGCTATCACTGAGCTGTCAAGATTAATTACTGAGAAATTTGGCATTCCAAATGAGATTCCAAAGCTTGGGCAAACCATTGAGATTATGCCGAACAAACAAAGCAGTGTTGTGAAAGAGAGAACCTTTGCAAGTCCTACTGTTGTACAGCACAATATTGATCATCTTAAGAAGGATTTTGAAGATATGCTAGCTAAGCTGCAAGTTGCTGCAAATGCAGGAGAATATGCCAAAACGGATGAACTGTATTATTTAGTGGATGAACTGAAGCATACAGTAAATAAAATTAAAAATCAGATTAACTAAATTTATTAAAGCAAGTATTATATGACATATTTATCATATAATACTTGCTTTTTAAACTTTTAATATCGTATATAATATTGCTTCTGTGCAAAAATAAAGTTGAGGTGGTTTATTTATGCTTAACAGTTTTAAAAATGAAGAGCTTGTTAAAGTGCAAGGTAAGAGTTTTCCTGTAGTCGGTGGCCGCTTAAGACTGGCACATGATGAAAATAAACTTTTATCTATAGAAACAAGCGTTTTATATTATAACGATGAATCAACGGTTGTACACGCTCATGTAAAAACTGAAAAAGGAACCTTTGCCGGACTAGGAAACGCGTCAGCCAAACGTGATCGCAAGCTGGCTAATGCAATACTAGAGCTGGCGGAGACAAGAGCAATAGCAAGAGCACTTAGATTTGCCGGTTATGGTGTAGAATATACAGGCTATGAAGAAGTAAATGATACAAAGTCATCAAATGCAGAAGATGAAAATGAAAGTAATAAGCGTGAAAGTGGAAATGAAATTAAAGACATCAGAGAGTTAAAGCAGCCAGAAACAGACAATACTGCGACGAAAGCTCAGTTAAATGCAATCTTCTCCCTTGCTCAAAATGTAAATATGACAAATGAAGAGCTCCGAAAAACAATGCAGGATCTGACGGGCAAAAGCTACAGCAAGGACCTCAGTAAAAAGGATGCAAGTGAAATAATCAATTTACTAAAAGAAAAAGATACTTCTGACAAGACAGAAGCACATTAGGTAAAAGAAATCAGATATTTGTCTGATTTCTTTTTACTTTCTATCTTTATGTTTCGCTCTAACAACTGATTTTGTAATGATAAATCCTTTTCACAATATATTTGATGTCTAAATGCAGCCATATAAGGAAATATTATGAGTAAGCATTTATACAATTCAGGTTATTGGTTAAATATGCTATAATATAGTGTATTGCGGTAGATTATGAAAAACGTAAAAGAGGTAAAGTTGATGAGTGAAAGAAAAGAAATAAAAATAGATAAAGCCGAACTAGATAGACAAAAGGAAATCATGCTTCGCTTAAAAGAGAATAACAGCATGGAATATCAAAAAAACGGCAAGCATAAACGTTATTTTGTGATTACCCTTGGATGTCAGCAAAATGTCTCAGATTCAGAAAAGATAATGGGAATGCTGGATGAGATGGGGTATGAAAAAACAGAAGAAAGAGAAGAAGCGGATGTCGTAGTTATAAATACCTGCTGTGTTAGAGAAAATGCTGAGCTTAAACTGTTTGGCAATATAGGCGCTTTTAAACAATTAAAAATAGACAATCCCGGATTATTATTATGTGTCTGCGGCTGCATGATGGAACAGGAACATGCAGTAGCAACAATCAAAAAGAAATATAAGCATGTAGACTTGGTGTTTGGCACCCACAACCTATATAGGTTCCCTGAGCTTATAGAACGCTCTATGAATGAGAAATATACCCTTATTGATATTATGAATACCGAAGGGTTTATTGTTGAGGATATACCCGTTAGAAGGGAAGATAAGTTCAAGGCGTGGGTTACAATCATGTATGGCTGCAACAACTTCTGCAGCTACTGCATTGTCCCTCATGTGAGAGGCAGAGAGAGAAGCCGTTTGCCAGAGGATATTGTCTCTGAAATAAAGCAGCTGGCTGCGGATGGCTGTAAGGAGATTACCTTACTAGGTCAAAATGTCAATTCCTACGGCAAAGACCTAAAGCTTGAAATGGATTTTGCAGATCTGATTAAGATCGTCAACGAAATTGAAGGCGTAGAACGTATTCGCTTTATGACATCCCATCCAAAGGATATATCTGATAAGCTTATACAAACAATGAGTGAATGCAAAAAGGTATGTGAGCAGCTGCATCTGCCCTTCCAAGCAGGCAGCAATAAAGTGCTTAAAGCCATGAACAGAAAATATACCAAGGAAGAGTACCTTGAAAAGATAGAAAAGGTCAAAAGAGTACTTCCCGGAGTAGCTTTAAGTACAGACGTCATAGTAGGGTTTCCAGGAGAGACAGATGAAGATTTCGAAGAAACCTTAGATGTAATAAGCAAGGTTGAGTTTGATCAATCATTCATGTTTATATATTCAAAACGTTCAGGTACACCAGCAGCTGAGATGGAAAATCAAATAAACGAAGAACAGAAGCACAGAAATTTTGAAAGACTAAAGAAGCTGCAAGCTGATGTAAGCAAAAAAGTAAACGATGATTATTTAAATAGAATTGTAGAAGTTCTAGTAGAGGGTCCCAGCAAGAATGATGCAAGCAAATTCACAGGACGCAGCAGAACTGGTAAAGTTGTGAATTTCAGCGGGCAAGGCGAGCTCATAGGTCAATTGGTTAATGTACGAATAACAGAAGTTTTTTCATGGTTTTTAAATGGGGAAATGGAAGCTTAATGAAATTGGGGTGAGGTTTTATGGGTCAAGTAACACCAATGATGCAGCAATATTTAGATATCAAAGAGCAGCATAAAGATAAAATCATTTTCTTTAGATTAGGGGATTTTTATGAAATGTTCTTTGAAGATGCACTTACTGCATCTAGAGAACTAGAAATAACACTGACTGGCAGAGACTGCGGAATGGAAGAGAGAGCTCCTATGTGCGGCATTCCTTACCATGCTGCAGAGATTTATATATCCAGATTAATCGCTAAGAACTACAAGGTTGCCATATGCGAACAAGTTGAAGATCCCGCTGTGGCAAAGGGTATTGTTAAGCGTGAGGTTGTAAGAATTGTTACACCTGGTACAATTACTGAGTCTTCAATGCTGGATGAAAAATCCAACAACTACCTGATGGCAGTTTTTAATAATGATAAAACTACTTCAATAGCATATATAGATTTATCAACGGGAGAATTCAACTGCACGTCAGCTGAAACGATAGAGCAGCAAAATATAATCAGTGAAATTAATCGAATTAATCCAACAGAGGCTATTTGCAATAATGAGCAAGGATTTAACATGCTGCCTAAAGATAGCAGCCAGATAAATTCATCTTATTTTGAACTTACAGCCTGCGAGAGAAGGCTTAAAAAGCAGTTTGATGTTACCTCATTAGTGGGTCTTGGACTTGATAATGAAGACCTGATAAAAAGTGCGGGTGCTATACTTCTATACTTGGATGAAATTCAAAAGGTAGCTCTAAATAATATAAATGGTATAAAGCATTATAGCATCAGCAGCTATATGATATTAGATATGAACACCAGACGTAATCTTGAGCTTATAGAGACCATGAGGGGTAAAACCCGTAAAGGTGCACTTATCTCCGTTATGGATAAAACCTCAACCTCTATGGGTGGCAGACGACTCAAAGCGTGGATCGAAAAGCCTTTGTTAAACCCAGAGGAAATAAATGAAAGGCTCGATGGAGTTCAAGAGCTTTATAATGAGTTTCTATTAAGGGAAGAAATGAAGGAGTATCTAAGAAGCATATATGATATAGAGAGATTAGGAACTAGAATTGCTTTGGGCACAGCCAATGCAAGAGA
>JARBUB010000219.1 GCA_029239905.1 Clostridia bacterium | reverse complement strand
GAAATTATATAAGAAGGATTTGTTATGGCAGGCAATGTAGTCTGCATTGTAAACCAAATAAGGAGACCTTATAGGTTTTTTTCCGAATCTTAAGTGTGAAACAGTGGTGCCGCCAGATTTTTTACTGTCATAGGAAAAATATCCTTGGGCATATAAATCTGTATTATCCCCTATGATCTTGATAGCACTCTTGTTTGCTCCCACTGTACCATCTGAGCCCAGTCCCCAGAATTTGCATTGAACGGTGCCCTCTGGGGTGGTATCTATGATATCACCTTCAGGTAAAGATGTATTGGATACATCATCCACGATTCCTATGGTGAAACCACTCTTAGGATTCTCGGCTTTCAGGTTTTCAAATACCTCCAAGATTTGAGATGGTCTTGTGTCCTTAGAACCTAATCCATATCTTCCGCCAACGATAATCGGTTGGCTGTCTCTATCAAAGAAGAGCTTGGTAATATCCAAGTACAAGGGCTCTCCAAGGGAGCCAGGTTCTTTTGTACGATCAAGGACGGCTATTCTCTTCACAGTCTTAGGGAAGACATTAAAGAAGTATTTTTCGGAGAATGGTCTGTATAGATGGACTTTTATGAGTCCTACTTTCTCGCCTTTTCTATTTAGATAGTCAACAACTTCACTGACCGTATCACATACAGAGCCTATGGCTACTATGATATTTTCAGCTTCAGGATCCCCATAATAGTCGAAGGGGTGATATTCTCTTCCTGTGAGTGCTTTGTACTCCTGCATGTAGTTTTCTACAATATCAGGAACTGCATAGAAAAATGGATTCTGTACTTCTCTTCCCTGGAAATATATATCAGGATTCTGAGCAGTACCTCTAGCCACGGGATGTTCAGGATTCAAAGATCTGTCTCTGAAGGCTTTTAAAGCATCTTTATCAAAAGATCTGTCTCTGAAGGCTTTTAAAGCATCTTTATCAACAAGCTTAGTTACTTCTTCGATATCTGGCAATTCAATCTTTTGTACTTCATGAGATGTTCTAAATCCGTCAAAGAAATGCAGGAATGGGACTCTGCTCTTGATTGCGCATAAATGTGCTATATAGGCTAGGTCCATCGATTCCTGGACATTTGCTGATGCAAGCAAGGAAAATCCTGTCTGTCTGGTAGCCATTACGTCTTGATGATCCCCGAATATAGATAGGGCATGAGCGGCTACTGCTCTGGCAGTTACGTGAAATACTGCGGGCAAAAGCTCTCCAGCCATTTTATACATATTTGGTATCATAAGCAGCAGTCCTTGTGAAGCAGTGTATGTAGTAGTCAATGCTCCACCTTGAAGAGACCCGTGTACTGCACCAGCTGCACCAGCCTCGGACTGCATTTCAGCTACTTTAACTGGTTGGTTGAACATATTTTTCATTCCATGGGCTGACCATTCATCAACGCCCTCTGCCATTGGTGTAGATGGTGTTATTGGATATATTGCAGCTACTTCCGTAAAACTATAGGAAGCATAAGCTGCAGCTTGGTTTCCATCCATTGTTTTTGAAACCTTCTGCATGAAACGATCCTCCTTTTAACGTTTGTAATACTTTAATTAGTCATCTGATTTATTGTTTGAAACCTGAGGAAAAGTATGTATCCTTATCAAAAATACTGTTTTATTTGTTAAAAAAAAGGAATATCGATTCTGCTGACTGACAGTGAGAACTGTATTTACTATGCAATATAGCAAAAATATAAAAAGAAAACGAAACGATTTTTATTCTTTGACAAAATCTATTACTTTCTATCATAGAAAAAGGAACCTTAATGTACGGGGGAAATAGTACTTATAAGAAAAGTGGAAAGTATGATATTATTGAAAAGTAAAAGTGTTAAATATAACTTATGATATACGTGGTAATAGATGATTAGATTTAATAGAAATACAGAATTGGATAGTGCGATGAAGAACCTCATACTTTCCATGGTGGAGGTGAATGAGTACCTCACAACTATTCTGAACTATACAGAAAGGGTTCTTACTCCGCAGAAGGAAAAAGAACTTATTGAAATACTAAAAAAATATAAAGTCCCCCATGATGGCTTGAAATACGATTTGAAAATACTGACCGAGAATCCATATTTCAGGGATATCAAGCTTGACAGCGTGGATTCTGAGACAGTGAAGTATGAAAAAGCTTTTATCAAGAAAAGAACGCTAATGAGTATGGATTTCCATCAGCCCATGGGAAAATACTTGTTCCACCACCATCCCATCGGATACTTCGAGGAAGACGTTCATTTACCAGTTCTGAAAGAAGGCGATAAGGTATGGATGTCCCCTGTCATCAGTGAATTAGCGAGTATGGGGGATGGAATTAATAAAGGGCATGGGAAATGTATGACCATGGGGCTAGGAATAGGAGTCCTCCCATACCTTTGGCTGTTGAAGGACGAGGTAGATAGTGTAACAATCGTTGAATTTAATAAGGAAGTCATCGATTTGATAGAAGACTATATGCCAGATGTGCTTCTTAGATTGTAACTATATTTATAAATAAGGATAAAAGCAGAAGGGATATTTTAAATCCATTCTGCTTTTTTATTAGCTACATTTTTAAGTTACTCTTGCTTAAAGCCCTTTTAAATTGAGGAATAACCATAATTGCTAATATGCTGCCTATCAATGCTGTAACAAGCTGAGGCCAAGAGAAAGCGGCTCCAATTATCGCAACTTGTTTTTCTTTAATTCCTGGTATTAACGGTAGAACAATTGTTGCAAGTCCCAACCATAAAAAGAGGAATTTGACGGCACTGGCTGTAATTAGACCCATTGAAGAAGCTGCTAAGTCTCTTTTGCTAACTATTGATATATGGTTTCTGGCAGTAAGCCATGCAATTGTTACAAACAGAACATTACCAATGGCAATGAAAGGGACAATTTGAATAAATGCGGGACCAATTCCAGATAGAAATGCCAAGATTGGTGACAATACTGCAATGGTTAAACCTCCGTAAATACCTATGACAAATACTGATACGAGAAGAATAAGGTTAACGATTGACCCCGTTATAAATTGTCCAAATGAGCGGGTTATAAATTGTGCACCAATTAAAAGTGCAAGCATTACCGCTGTTTGTGTAATGTAGTTGATTTTGTTGGTTTTCATAAATAATCCTCCTAAGTTGCATTTTACTTATCACATTAATTATACTGCTTTCTTTCTTCCCGTAGATAAAAAATGGAAAATTTTATTTGCCATGCCCAAGCGGTATAGATATGACAGTCCCCGTGCTAGGAATTTCATCTCTATTAACCCCATTTAGGAAACTTCGAATCATACATAATATCTGAGTCTTACTTATATAATATATGTGATGGGGTTGTTTAACTAAAATGTATAAAATTTCATAATGAGATCGATTGCTAAATTGGAGGCGGATTAAAATGGTAACATGCAAAAATCTCTACGATAATAAAAATATCGAAGTAGTGGAAGCAAGAGGGGATATAAAGGTACTTGAGTATAAGAAAGATTTAAGTGTAAGCTCAACAAATGCCATAGCTGCTTATTTTTCGTCAGAAATGAATGTTCGGAAGAGACAAGTGTTGATTGAGTTAAAAGGTAATTCTTATACAATAAGTGCAGGTGCAATGCAGTGGACTGCAGGTGCTGTAAGTATGGCTGCTGATGTCAAGGGAATTGGTGATCTGTTTGGTAAGGCCTTATCCTCTAAGGTAACAAAAGAATCTGCTATTAAGCCTAAATATCAAGGAAATGGTTTATTAATGCTAGAGCCCACATATAAACACATTATGCTGGAAGAGGTTTCAGAGTGGGGCGGAATAGTATTAGAGGATGGACTATTTCTTGCTTGTGAATCAAATGTTCAACAAAAGGTAGTAGCTAGGACGAATCTTTCTTCAGCAATGATGGGTAATGAAGGATTGTTCAACTTATGCCTGAAGGGCAAAGGAATGGCTGTATTAGAGAGCCCTGTACCGAGAAACGAGCTTATAGAATTTGTACTTGAAAACGATGAAGTTAGAATTGATGGTAGCTATGCTATTGCATGGTCTGATTCAATAGATTTTAGAGTAGAAAAATCTAGTAAAAGCTTGCTTGGGTCTGCGGTTTCGGGGGAAGGATTGGTAAATGTATTCCGTGGGACCGGAAGAATACTTATGGCACCTGTAGAGTAAGAAATGTTGCATAAAAAAGTATAAAAACTCGCTTGGTGGATATTCAAAAGTATTGCAAATCATGCTTTTGCTTTCAAATTATTGGTAAATATTTGACATCTTTTGTTTTATATTGTAGAATCATATCACGATATAGTGCTTAAGACCTACTTCTATAGGACTACAGCACTATATTTCTTTTATTTAGCTATATATGTTGCGAAAAGATTTACCATATACAAAATCAGTAGAGGCATCCGATTTTGTTTATCAAATATGTATTTTTCGTAACATATAAGCAGAGGAAAATGTTTTGCACTATTTGAATTAATGTAAAATGGTTAGTGCAAAACATATATTATAAATAGCAGCTAAATATGTATCATTGTGTTTTAATTTAAGTGAGGTAGATTGGATGAATGTATTTTCCGCACTCTCAATAATGGCGTTTATGATCTATTTATTTATTGGCATTTATGCATTTAAAATTGAACAAAAATCAATGATAAATCAATTGTTTTTGGCTTTCTGCCTCAGCATGTCTATTTGGTCACTTGCTTATGCTTTTGTCTATGTTACCGTCGAGGAACAACATATATGGATGAAGATTTCGGCCATAGGTTGGTGTACATTTAGTTCATTTATCTTGCATCTTGTTCTTTTGTTTACAGAGAATAAAAGAAAAAAGAATACACTTATAAAGATTTTGATATATACCCCAGGTGTCTTGTTTTTTTATATTTCTGTATTTTTATATCGGAAAGATGCTGTTCCATCAAAGTTTATCGTCGATTTCTTTAATTATGGAGACTTTATCTACCACTTTAGCTTCTTGTTGATAAGTATGATTTTAGTAACTCTTTGGGGAATTAAATCAAAAAACAACAGAAAGAGAAAACAAGCCATCATCATCGTAGTTTCAAGTTTTATACCATACATTTTAAATCTTTTGACACAGACCATTTTGCCTGTATTTGGAATAAACATATTGCCGCCGATGGGGCATATTTACAGCTTGTTTATGATTATTGGAGTTTTTTATGCAATGATAAAATTCAGATTGTTCGCGATTACTCCTAAGCTGCTGGTAGAAGAGCTATTGCAGGAAATGATGGATATTGTAATATTGGTTTCTACAGAAGGTAAGATAATAAGAATGAATAACTATACTGAGGGATTATTGGGCTATCCTATCAAAGAATTGCAAGATGAATATTTAGGTGTGATAATGCAAGAAGAGGTTGTAGCTGAAATATGTAAATTAAGTTATAACACAGAAATCCATAGGCTTTCTGAAGTATATTGCACAAAAAAGGATGGGACAAGCATTCCAATAAGTTTATCATGCTCGCCTATTATTGACCCTAACATGAAGGATATCATTGGTTTTGTTATAGTGGGGCAAGACATCAGCTTGGTTAAACAACTAGAAAATGAGATTGCAGAGCGCAAACAAGCTGAGGAACAAATTTTGTATTTAGCCTACCGTGACAGCCTGACAGGACTACCCAATAGAAAATACTTTTATGAAATGCTAAATAAAGCTATAGAAAATGCAAATAGTACAGGAGAAGGATTTGCGGTATTTTTTCTTGATCTTGATGATTTGAAAAATATCAATGACGGGTTTGGTCATGAAATGGGGGACGTATTTTTGTGTGAAGTCGGAAATAGGACTATGACTTACATGACAGGCACTGATATTGTAGCTCGCATTGGTGGTGACGAGTTTATATTTTTGATTTCTGGAATTTGTAATAATGAAGAGGCTCAGATTGCAGCGGATAACATTTTAAA
>JARBUB010000218.1 GCA_029239905.1 Clostridia bacterium | reverse complement strand
GAACGACCAGCCTGGGATGCATAGGCGAGCAGTTCGGCGCCTTGTGCCGAACGACCATCCTTGCCTTTACGCACTTTATAGATATCAGCACTTACCAGGCCGGAGACCAAGGCCTCCCCCAGTCCGAAGCTAGCATCAATGGATACCACCTTCCTGTTAGAAGTGACGGGATCGGCAGTAAACAAAATTCCTGCTGCCTCTGGGAACACCATCTTTTGAATAACAACAGATAGTTGAACTTTCCGGTGGTCGAAGCCGTTTTGTAGGCGGTAAATTATTGCCCGTTCGGTAAACAGAGATGCCCAGCACTTGCTGATGTGCTTTGAGATTGCATCCTTTCCGATAATATTCAAATACGTATCCTGCTGGCCTGCAAAGGAGGCTGTCGGTAAATCCTCTGCAGTTGCGCTGGATCTTACTGCATAGGCATCTTTTTCTCCTAGCCTCGAAAGATAGCGAGTAATTTCCTCACTAATATCTTTTGGGATGGCTGTTCCGATTATGGCTCTGCGAATCTCACCGCTAAGCTCACCGATTTTATTTCGGGTTGCTTGGTCGAGCAGCAAAAGCGAATTTCTTTTGCGACCAGACTTATCTTCTACCGCAAGACGCGATAACTGATCAAGTAATTCATTCATCGATGGCGCTTCTCCAATGATTCTTTTAAAGGCTTCAGTAGAAATACAAAAGCCATCTGGTACGCTTATCCCTTCAATCTTAGAAAGTTCCCCTAGGTTTGCGCCTTTACCCCCAACAACCATGAGTTTTGTTTTGTCAATTTCCTGAAAATCAAGCACATACGAACTCATCCATTTCCCTCCTTTGACAATTCTTTATTTGATAATTTTGATGACATCCTTTTTGCTAAAACGATTTATGGTCGTATTGTGTTAATATATCTATAATGTACCATTTGCAAATATTCTATATACCGCTCCAATAAATCGCATTTATATGTTATTGAATTATAGCACTAGCAAATGAGAACAAACAGTCTACATTTATAATTTTTTATATGCTATAATTATATTGTAGAGAGATAAGTTTTTAGAAAAGCAAACCTTGAAGTATGGCAACAGATATAGAATTTAACAGCATAATAAGCCCTCTAATGAAGAATTTTTCATCAGAGGGCTTTTATTATTATCCAATTTCCTAACTTTCAAAAGAAAGGTAGTATCCAATTGGCATTCCATCAGCTGTGCCTGACGCACCCGGCTTAAAGGATGTAGAGAACCACATCACTCAAATGTAACTGTCAAATGTGTTTGTCCATTAAGGTACAGCACATTGAGTTCGTAATTATTGATATGACCAGTAAGAATATACATATCACCCATTTCCTGCTCAACGACATCTATGCTACTTTTCAAGAATTCTTTGTATATGGCCTTGATTTGCGTCAAGGATTTACCGCTTGTATATCCTAAGGTGATGCTGGGAAAGTTCCGTGCCGCACTGTCATCAACAATTTGCTGTATTATCAGCAAAAGGGATTTCATTTGGAAAGGCCTCTGGCAGTTTAAGGCGTGTCTGTGATAGATGCTCAGAGGTTTTAGAGATAATCTTATTATCAGACACTATAAATTTGGGTATCATATCATAGGTTCTGAGGATAACAGCGATAGCCGCTTCCCTTGTAGCTATGTGTTTTGGTAAAAAATTACCTTTGTTATCACCTGCAAAAATCCCTTTATTGGATAAATACTTTATACCTTCAACCGCCCATGAAGAAATGCTGCTATGATCGTGGAAGGTTTTCTTACCTGTGGTATTGTAGTCTGCTGATGGTGCAATAACTTTGATAGTACGAAACAGCATGCCTGACATTTGCTCGCGGCTGATAAAAGCGCCCGGCGAAAAAGTATCTGTAGAAGTGCCTGAGGTGATACCCAGCTTATATGCTTTTAAAATCTGCTGATTTTGAGTATCTGAAAACGGATTGTGTACAGCAGGTTCAGCAAGCTGACTGGTAGATACTTCATACAACTGCATTACTAGTTGGCAGAATTCCTCCCGTGTGATGGGCTTTGTCATGTCGGCTCCCTTTAAAGCACCTGGCAGCAGTCCTAAATCTACTGCCCTTTGCAGTGTTGAGGAAGCCCACGCGCTTGCCATTGACCAATCGGTAGTCTTCACTGAAACCCCATTTTTACCAATGGTTAATATATTCGAAAAGTCCGAGTAAACATAGCCTGAATCCTGATTTCCTATATGGTAAATATAATGAAGCTGGACTTTAAAGCTGTATGTGTGATTATTAAGATCAATTGCCGTTAAATCGCCATATTCTCCCGCATAGGCTGTTACATAGAAGGTATTACTTTTTCCGGGAACCTTGAAAGATGCTTCTCCAATCAAATCATCAATATATCCGCCGCCCTCCAGCTCTACCCATTCACCATTGTCAGCTTTAGCGAAGTATTCGATGCTAGTAATTCCTCCGGTTGGTCGTTTAGCATCCAAATCAAGGGCAGTTTGAGGCAGCTTTACCTGTAGCTGAAAAGCAGCCAGCTTTTCAGTTTCCCTCGGTCTTTCCAGATAAATCAGCTCTGCCTTTTCAAGGGTTGGAGCATCTAATCTCCCGGGTACTCCCTGCGGAAGCTCTGCCAATGCAATTGTCGGCATAAGAGTTATTAACATCATAAAACTTATAAGCATGGCAAGCAGTTTTTTATTTTTCATAATAACCTCCGAATCTGCAATTAATGGGCAATTGATAGCAATCCCCATAATTAAATTACAAAAGATAGTTTACTTTATTTTTTCATATGTTCTGGATGTCAGTGCTATAGCCTGTTCTCTGGTTGCCATGCCATAACCTGCGGCTTCCTGAGTGCTTGTAGCTGCCTTTGGCATAAATGCCCCCTTTGAATCACCAGTTATAATCCCCATTTTAGACATGTATTTTGTAGCATCCACAGCCCATGTTGATATAAACTTCTGATCAGGGAAATCCTTTATACCTAAAATACTGTAATCTCCGTCAGGCTTAATGGCTTTTATTGTTCTGAATAGCATGGCAGCACATTGCTCTCTATTAATCAACACTTTAGGAGAAAAAGTGGTTGTTGAGGTTCCTGAAGTAATACCAATTTTATAAGCCTTCAGAATCTGCAGATTACTAGTGTCTGTAAACGGATTGGCAGACACGGCTTCAGCAGACTTGCCTGTAGTTTTTTCATAAAGCAATATAGCAAGCTCGCAGAATTCCTCTCGGGTAATTGGTTTTGTCATATCGGCACCTTTGAGTATATCTGGGATAAGATCCAGCTCATTTGCCTTTTTGATTTCAGGCTCTGCCCATTTACTGGCGTCGGAGTAAAAGCTGCCCGATCCTATCGTAACTGTATTTGAAACAGGAGAGTAAATAGGCTTCACATCCGGCCAGCCCTCGTAATAATCGTAGTAGACACGGAGCTTATAGGAATAAATATGATTTTTAATATCGACTGATTCCAAACTGCCTTCGTCTATAGGATCAAACGTAATCGCGAAGGTACCGGCTTTAGCTGGCGCTTTACCGTCTTCACCGCCGGTATAGACGTTGATATATCCGCCTCCTCCAAACTCTTCCCAGGAGCCGTCGTCAACCTTCACCGAACAGTCCCAGAAAACAGAGCCGCCTCCAGGAGCTTCACTGTCCAGATTGAGAACACTTTGAGGAAAATATACTTGGGCCTCAAAATAAGGCCTTCCACCTTCATTCAACTTTAATTCTATTTTCTGGATAGAAGGGGCTTCCAATGATGATGGTACCCCTTCCGGTAATGCTGCAACTGCAACTGTAGAAAACATCATTGCGGAGAGAAGTGTCACAACCAATAACAGACAATTTTTAAAAGGTTTGTGTTTCATGATAATCCTCCTTTAAATTATATAATTGTATTTATATCAAGCGCCTGAATGACAGGGGCTTTCTTTAGCTTTGCCTTCCTCCTTGTCCCTATGAATTGGCTACAGATTATCCTTCTCTGGAGGAAGCTCCTTCGGTGTAAGCTTTACCGCACGGTATACTCTGCTGACCTCGGCTTCATCGGTCGTGCACAGCTTTCGATAAATGGAATCAAACAACCTTTTGGCAGTTTTTCGATCTAAAAGCATCGTCTCTGCTGTCCAGTGGGCTGTGTATCCCTGCCTAAACCACTCAAATGCCTTGTATTCATCGTCGGTAAGCAGTGATATTCGCCACTGCTTTTCCTGATCGGTATTCATTCCCTCTGGGGGAATAGGATCATTGACTTTGAGTGATAAGATTGACTTGAACCAGCACATGGTATCCCTCCTTTTCCGTCTTTGTATAACCCATTTTGCATTAGTTCCTTTTACACTACAATATCCCAATTTTAGGAGTTCGAATAAAAATACCCCCTCCCAAAATAGGGAGGGGGTACTAAAAAACCGGTTATTATCGTTTAGTCCTTTATAATGAATTCATTTGCTTCAGGCGCTTGCGGACGTCTGAACAGCAGAAACAACTCTGCACGACTGTTGATTCCAAGTTTTTTATAAATAGCCTTACTATAAGTGGAAACTGTAGAAACAGTAAGCCCTAACTCCGGAGCAACCTGTCTAAGTGTCATCCCCTGAAGAAGCAGCAAGACAACCTGCTTTTCGCGCGGCGATAAGTTGGTATCATCCAAGCTTGGCATCATCTTCTCATCCTCTACATTGGTTTGCAGGGTACCGACAGCAAGGGAGGACATATTTATCTGACGAAATTCCTTTGACCAATTTGCAAAAAATAGGTGTTGTGAAAAAGCTGGTGAAAGCAGTAGAAACACTACAAACAAAATTGCAGCTGTGATAACGGCAACAGACTGAGTGTACACTGTCATATGCAGGAGGTCAATTCCCACGAAGAGAATGCCGAGGACCGCCATACATATAAGAATAAGGCGTTTGTGCATACGGAAATCACAGAATTTATTTGTAACACAACCAAGCAAGTAAAAAGTTATTAACAATCCAACTTCCTTCAGCTCTGAAAACAGATATGCAGCCTCTGGGAGCTTTAAATACCACATTAGATGACTCATGATTGATGCGATAAAAAATACATTGCACATAGTCCAAATGCTTCGTTTGAATACCACCTGCAGGATAATGCAGCAAAAGATCAGAGCAAGTGCAAGTATCCCCCACAGCCACGCGTTGGATGGGTGCTGAAATGCCGGGGCATAAAAGCCCGTTATTCGAATGGTAAAGTAAGAGAAAAAGATAAATAACACAAGCCAGATGCTTGGATCAAATTTTTTGATTGCCTTATTTCCAGTTCCATTATAGTCTGTATTTTTTGACAAGTACATGCAAACGCATAAAGAAGCAATCATAATCAGAGCAAAAATCTTCTGAGTAGTTGCAGAGATTGAGATAAATCCAGCACTTAGTTCTACCATATCAATAAATAGTATCATCAATGTAATGCCAAAAAAACGCTCGGCGTTGTTTAGCATAAATACAAATGAAAAACTGCTGCAAGATACGCATCCACCAACACCCGCCATGAAAATTACATCACACACAAGCGCAAGGTAACCATCCGGAAGAAAAAGCCAGGGGACAAATCCGACAGCAGTAACAAAGGCAGAGATTTTTGAAGTGGCACAAATATTCTTTTCATTTGAAAAAGCGAACATTACAATAGCTCCGATAGCAAACGCAAGGAACGTGATAGTGGTATGACCTAATCCAAACACGCCGATGCCATCATTCAAAATGAAATCCTGTATATTAATAAAAGACATGGCCAGAGGGAAGGCAAAAAAATATTGCAGATAACCTCTCTTCCTAATATTGCGAAGTGCTAACAATTCCTGCGCACTACAAAGATTATGTAAAGATGAAATCAGTTTTGATCGGTATCCTTTTTTCCTTAACCTTACTTCTGCCATATCAGATTCTCCTTAATCGCTGTACTTAACGCCAGTACCCTAAATTATAGTAGTATCATAATTTGATTATACCATATTTCCAAATTATTCAAATATGCTGTTTGCTGTTTCTGCACCCTACCTACCAGTGCTAGGGCCTCACAGTATATGGCGTGTTCGAGTTATAGCAGAGCAGGGGCAAAAGGAATCAACCTTTTTGCCCCTGCTCCCATCTGATAATATATACGTTTGTCTAATAATTCACCATTACTGGTTTATAGCCTTCAGGCAGTTCTTCTTCACATAAGAATTGGATATTGTCATCATTCAATATTGGTAAAAATACTTCAAATGGAATCCTAGAAAACTCGCAGGCATAATTACTGGCTCCGAACCACATTCCCTCTTTGCTGCTCAAATTTAAACTTCTAGCAAATTTTGTATAGTTTGAGCAATCATGAACTGCTAAATCCCAGTTTTCTTCAACTGCTATTTTCATGAACTTCAAAGTTAATTCCCTGCTCCAAATTGGAGATATATAGCCATGTCTAGAAATATACATGCTTTCCCCATAATAATTGCCTATGTTATTTTCATTTAAATGTAATTCTGCACAATTGATAAAATCGAGTTTTGTCTCCAA
>JARBUB010000217.1 GCA_029239905.1 Clostridia bacterium | reverse complement strand
AATGCAGCCAAATACATTTTTTACAGCCCCTGTATATATGGCTGCACTATGCGTCTTAAGCTTAGGAAGATTTATAACTACATCTGCATCAAACATTGGTTTTGCCAAATACATTTTCTCTACGATTCCACTCTCAGGCTTATGTACCATTACACCCTCGCTGTCGAAGTTCTTAATCACAGCGCCTTCTTCTTCAGCAACAGCTTCGTAACCGGATATCTTCATGCTTTTTCCCGTAGGTGCAATTCCCGCAATCGCTCCGCCAGAGCTGTCTCCTATCCATACCTCACAACCTTTGCCTTTTAAGATACTAGTCACAGCTCTTACAAATTCACAATGAGTGATAGCTCCAGACTCAGAGTCCTTAGGTCCTATCAAGTTTACTTTAAGAAGCACCTTCATACCGGACTTAATATATTTCTCCCAACCGCCTAAATGTGCTATGCCTTGATTTAAGCTTGCAATGACACCTTGAACATTATAGCTTTTACACTCTTTTATTACTACCTTGCTCATAATTGTCCCTCCAAACGGTTTCTTATAAAACAATATAACCTTGCCGCAAATACGATACACTATCATACTATCATCACACACTGCCATTTTCAACAGGTTATGTAACTAACAGGAAATAAAAAAAGCTGTACATATGTACAGCTTTTGATAGTGTCATAACCAGATAATTACCATTCTCCTCCACCCTCAGGTCTAACCTTCCATTCTCCACCGCCTTCAGGCCTATTAATCCAAATATATCTTGAGAAGTTTTCAAAGGTCCTCTTTACAAGAATTACAGCTTGCTCTCTTGATGTATTGCCTTTTGGCATGATTGATATTGTATCAGAACCAGAACCCTTCATTATTCCGTTTGCATTCAAAAATTTCACCGGTTCTTTTGCCCAAACAGCAATATCTGTTTCATCCACAAAAGTTAAATCTTCATTGGTGGCTGCAACAAATCCAGGCTTTGCAGCAAGCAGAGTCCGTATTAACATTGTACTGATTTCTTGTCTTGTTACAGTATTGCTTGGAGCAAATTTGTCTGCACTAACACCATTTACGATCTTTAGCCCATAAGCCTTTAATACCTCTGAATTTGTTGTGTCAACAAATGGATTTGAAGCAGCTGCTTCAGCATTTTTTCCACTTAAGGCCTCATATAACTTAACAGCTAATTCACAGAATTCTTCCCTTGTAATATTGGTTTGATATTTACTCAATATCTTATCCGTCGTCAGCTTTAATTCCTTCGCCTTGTCAATTTCTGCAGTTGCCCATGTACTTGGAGCACCGAGGGTAATTGCAGGTGTTGTTGTAGTGGGATTATATAAAGACTTTACTTGTTCCGGTGTTAATACATAATTGTAAATTCTAAGTTCATCCATTATACCCTTAAAGAAGCTGCTGCCGTCATATTCATTAAAACCTATTAACAGCTTGCCACTGGATGCCGGAATTGAACCTAAGCATTCCTTGCTGCCTATAAGAGTACCATTTTTGTAGTATCTTATATTCTTACCATCGTAGGATACTGTAAGCATTGCCCACTTCAGCTTTTCAAATGCGATATCCACATACTCGCCGTCATAATTTCCGTCTATCGTATAAACTTGAACATAAGGTAAAAAGTCATTATCGGATAACATATAAGATGCCTGTTCTATATCTACACTATTACCCAGCTTTAACAGAATAGGCTGCTCTCTCTTTTCACCAATATCCTCTTTATACATCCATAGTGAAAATGTATAGCTCTTTGTCAGATCAAGAGAGTCGCTATCGTTCACCTGTATATAGCTTTCACCGTTAAATTTAGCACCTTTGCCCTTCATGGCATCCACAAAGCTAATATTCCCAATAATATATCCATTGTTATTAAAGCCTGAAGTATCCATTATATTGCCATCAAAGCTATAATATGCGACCTGTGAGTTTGGTGGATTTACCAATTTTCCTCCACTTCCTGCTGTGCCTGCATCGAATATTGCTTTAACCTGTTCAGGTGTAAGAACCTTGCTATATACTCTTAAATCATCCATAACACCCTTAAAGAAGCTGCTGCCGTCGTAGCCATCAAAACCGATTTGAACATTTCCTGTTGTAATTGGAACAGTACCTTTGGCTTGTTTATTTGCTTTTAATACGCCATTTTCATAAAATTTAACGTTATTCAAATCATAGGTTACAGTCAGCAACGTCCATTTCTGCATATCTATTTTAGTACCGTAAATCGAATCATGGTTTTCATCCTGAGAAAATATCTGTATATATGGCTGATAATCATTATCAGCCAATATAAAGGATGGATCTTCTTCATCAGGGTTGCCAATCTTCTGCAATATCGGCTGTTCTCTTAGAGGTCTTATTTCTTCTTTATAAAGCCAAACAGAAAATGTATAGCCACCACTCAAAACATTAAAGCTTTCTTGGCAATCTACCTCTATATAGCTTTGACCATCAAATTTTGCTCCCTTGCCAATTATACCATCCACATATGAAATATTTCCTACTGCTTGGGTTTGATTCCGGAAATTTGAAGAATCCTCGATGTCTCCATCAAATTTGCAGTGCAATATTAGGTCCTGTATAGTTATGTCCGCTGCTTGAACTGTTAAATTACCCGAAAGCATAACCGAAAATAACAATACCAAACTTAATAATCCTGCTAAGGTCTTTCTATTCTGCATATTGCTTCCTCCTTTATTGATAAAGCTGAACTCTAGGCTGTTTTGCCAAAGTTTCTTAATTATACTTTAACATGTTCTGTTACAGACTTCTTTCTACAAATTGCTGTCTAGTTTTCAATTATTGCTTTATAAGTATGAGTTCAATGCCTATATGCATACGCTTCATGGTAAATTTCCTAAATATGTATATAATATCCATATATTGTTTGCATATATATACCTCTATCTAATATAATTAAATTAGCCTATTAAAAGGGGATGCATGAACATATGGCAAGCACGAACAGCCTTTGCCGATTTCTGGGTGACGGCCCATATCCATTTCCAATAGAAAAAGTCGAAGATTACTTAGAGCTTTACATGAATAATGATATATGTGTTTGTAGAAGCAAGTGTCCGGTACATTTTAATGAAGATATTGCAAGTCATTATCACAGCAGCTATGAATTTATAATCCCCTCCAATCCCATGCCCTATATAGCAATTGAAAAGAATATTTTAGGAATAGACTCATACGATTTAATGCCAATTAATACTTGCCAGCAGCATGGTCCTCAAGGAAGCATGTCCCTGGATAGTTTGCTTGCAATACATATAGATAAAAACTTTCTACATGACATTTCTCACGATATGGTGGGCACCTCAAACATTTACTTTGACTTTACCCCGCTGCCTTACAGTGATGATTTGCAGAATTTAGTGCAGAACTTTATGAATGAAGCAAAATATAAGCAGACCGGTTATAACTTCATGCTGGACAGCTTAAGTACTCAAATGGCTGTAATTCTTCTGCGAAATGCAAAATACAATTTTAATAGTATATCCCAACCTAAAGTACTTCAAGATAATAAAAACATGAATAGAGTCATTGATTTTTTTAGGGAGCATTACAATAGCAACGATTATTCTTCTGCTGAAGTAGCTAAGCTGGCTAATTTAAGCACTTATCACTTCATAAGAGTTTTTAAGCAGAAAACAGGTCAAACCCCCTATGAGTATCTGATGGATATTAAAATAGAAAAAGCGAAGGAAATGTTAAAAAACAAAAACCATACCATTATAGAGATATGCTTTGCTTGTGGTTTTTCCAATCACAGTCACTTTACTACTACCTTCAAGAAAAAATCAGGTGTAACTCCATCAGAATATCGTACTGAATGCATATTAAAATAAAAGCCCTATGCTTGCATAGAGCTTTTATATTGCTTTATTTACCGTAAGGACACATTGGATATATGCAGGTCTTGCAGCCTAGGCATAAGCCTCCATGACCATATGCTGTTAGATCCTTTCGGGTCAACCGTTCGCCGCATAGGATTCTTGGTAATAGGATATCTAAAGAAGTATTCTTTAAAAATATTGCAGCTCCGGGTATTCCCAGAATAGCCACTCTTTCCTTGTATGCAAGCATAAGCATATTCCCGGGTATCATAGGTACTCCATAGGAAACAACCTCTTCAGATACATTTTTAATTGCTATGGGGGTTACATCATCTGCATCCACAGACATCCCGCCACAAGCCAGTACAATATCTGCACCCTTTTCAATCATTTGCGCGATAGCATCCTCTATCATCGACAAATCATCGGGACAATATTGCAAATCCAACAAGCTGCAGCCATAATGCTTAATTTTCTCTTTCATTACAGGCGCAAAGCTATCTTTGATTGTGCCCTCATATACCTCTGTACCCGTTATCACCAAACCGATCTTCATAGGCTTTAGTTGATGTACAGAAATAATGCCATTGTCACAAGCCTCTCCTATTTCTTCAATATGCAATATTTTCTCCTCAATAATTGAAAGGGGTATTATTCTGGTAGCAGCAAGGCTCTGTCCTTCTTCAACCAATGAATGGCTGTGTATGGTCGCAACTGCAATCTCCTCTATTTCATTCATTTGATTCAAGGCTTCCACATTAATTTTTACAATGCCTCTATACATTGCTTTTATTTCCATCTTGCCCTCTGAAGGTCCTTTGAAGGTCACCCCTTCTCCGGCCAAAGCGCTTGCTGTCCTTAACGCCGCTTCATCTTCATGTATGGTTCCATCCTTGAGCGCCACGATGTTTATATGGTTTTTACCCATTCTTTTCAATTCTATGATATCTTCTTCCTTTATCACATATCCTTTTTTAAAGGCAGCTCCCTTAAATTCACCAGGTACAATCTTGGTTAAGTCGTGTCCCAGAACCATTCCTACCGCCTCTTCTACCCTCATTGTGCTCATCTTGCTCCCCCTTATCTCTATTGTATTTTAGTGGAATGCTGTGGGCAGCATCCTGCTAATTTCATAAACTGCGTTCTGTATTTACTATGCTTGAAGCCAATCTGTGAGCTTCCTTACTTACTTCCTCACTATTTATTGTCATAAGCTTGCCATCTCTAGCAACGATCTTTCCATTTACCATA
>JARBUB010000216.1 GCA_029239905.1 Clostridia bacterium | reverse complement strand
CCCTCTTATTGTAACCAAAGGTGTTTTTAAATCATGCACCAGAGAATTTACTTCCTTATATATCCTACTTTCCAATTCCTTTGCTTTCATGTCCTGTATTTCGCTTTCCTTTTTATAATTCTCTTTCATCATATGAATGTTTTTAGAATAGCTGATGAATAATGTTGTGGTGATAAAAGCAGAAAATATGAAGGGTAAAAAGAATGCAAATCCAGTAAAATTCAATACTGAAGCAGCATTCAAATATAAACCTGCTATTTTAATGCTAAATGGAATATTGCTTTGACCTATATTATAGGATGAAAATAAAGGCATTATATTCAACCATTGAAATGCAAAAAACACTTGAATTGATACGATGGAAATATGAAGAAGACTATTGGTCTCTCCAAATAACTTTTTGAAGATAAAAAGTGCAATAATTAATGCTATTATCGTTGAGACAGGCTCCCAAGGCAAATTACATATGATAGAATTTGCGATATGCAGCAAAGACACAGCAAGAAATAAGATGATTGATAGCTTAAATTCACTAAATTTATACTTGAGCCCACTGTAGCATGCAACCAATATCGCTCCTAGAAATAAAAAGGTGCTTTGTACTGCATATAATAGGTTCATTGATGCAGCAGCCAGTATAAGATGTCCGCTGTCTCCGGCACTTATAGACTGTCTAATTTTATAGATTATATTAAACCATGCGCCTTGGATAACATATGGAAATACCAAACCAATACCTATTAATAAAACACCGCATAATATAAAGGTTTTATTATGCCTAACCTGATTTTTATACATAAGAAAACCCCTTTCAGATATTACGAGCAAGAACAAAGGCGGCTTTGCTGCATTTGAAGCCCACGTGCCCTTTCCGAGTGTATGAGGAAATTCTGGTACGAGCACTTAAATCAAGGTTTTTATTGTATAGGAAAGTTATAACTTTCCTATACAATAAAAAATTCTAGCGAAATGCAGATGCAAAGGGCTCTGCCAAATCATTTACTCCATTAACAAGAGTAATAGGTACTTTATTATTTTTTGCTAAATTTGATAGAAAAGCGTCGCTGTTAGCAGCCTTTGTCCCTATTAGATAGTCCGACTCAGGAATGATAATATCTAACAGTTCTTCTGTCTTTTTATCCCGCTGTTGTTTCCCACCAATATACACAGTTATAATAACTAGTTTTTCTTCTTTTGACCTATTCACGAGCTCAATAATTCGCTGTCTTTCAATATTGTAGTCTATACCATGTAATCGTTCGCCTATAGCGCTGTAGCCCACTACAAATACAAGGGTGCTCACAATGTCTAGGTTGTTTGCCTCTGCTTGAGGCATAAAATAATTGTGAATCAGCAATTTATTTGCAATATCATTGACAATATAGGCATCCGTGCCCTGCCCTGCTGATGTTATCAATGCATATTCCTTTGCTATTGGCTTAGGAAGCGTGGGAAGTGAGAGAACATTCGCTGCTCTCTTCTTTTCAAAAACTGCAACATTCACTATAAGCAAAATAAAAAGTGCAATCAATAGTATTATTTTAAAAGGTTTTAATTTCATATCCATACCCTCTGTACTTTATTTAACTTCCGCATCAACATTTACTTCAACACTAAAATCAATATCCACATTTTCTAATGATTCCACCCCTGTAATATATGGTGAATATCCTGTAACTGATAAACGTGCTGCCAATAACGGCATCGTATGCACTAGCGGGACCGAGGGTTTATCATTATCGACAATTTCCAACAGCTTTATATAAAGATTTTTTCTAAATACCATATCGGTGGTTTGTCTTGCCTGCGTAAGCAAAAGATCCACTTCTTTGTTTTTATAGAAGGAATAATTGCTGGCATTTCCCGGATTGGCATTATCAGAGGCTAAAAGTGTATTGAGAAAGTTATCAGGATCAATATTGTCTCCAGTCCAGCCAATCAAGGCCATCTCATGCTCACCGTTTTGTATCCTATTGAGATACTCATCCCAGTTATAGGTCATAATTGTTGCTTCAATATTTATCTCTTTTAGACTTTCCTTAACAAACTCGGCTAACTGCAAAGGTCTTGGGAAGTAATCTCTTGA
Organism: Clostridia bacterium; assembly: GCA_029239905.1. Classification (GTDB taxonomy): domain Bacteria; phylum Bacillota; class Clostridia; order Lutisporales; family Lutisporaceae; genus GWB2-37-7. The sequence continues at coordinate 3,013 of JARBUB010000216.1, read as the reverse complement.
ACTGTTCATAACCCACAGAGTGGTTTTGAAGCCCTGAGGAAATTCTGCTTTTGTTAAAAGTTGTTTTGCTTTTTCTGGGTTATATTCGCTGTCTGATACACTTTCATTATAGCCTGAAAGCAGCGGAGGAATAAGTGTTTTAGCTGGCCTTGCAAGATTTGCAAATACTTCTTTGATCATTTCTTCCTTGTTAATGGCAAGGTTTATTGCAGCCCTGACATCCCTTCTGTCAAAGGGTGTCTTTTCATTATTTAGTGCAATGTATCCTACATTGAAATATGGCCTCAAAAGCAGCTGTAGATTTTGATCATTTTCTATTACAGAAATATCATCAGGTCCTAGATTATCTGCAATGTGTATTGTGCCCTGCTTTAATTGCTCAAGTCTGTTCATATTAGAAGGTATCACCTTAAATTCTACTTCATCAACCTTTGCAGGAACATCCCAATACGCTTCATTGCGCACTAAGAAAATACTCTTGTTTGGCTCCCAGCTCTTGAAACAGAATGGACCGGTTCCAACGGGATGCTTGTACACCTCATCCCCATATTTTTTTATAGCATCCGGACTTCCAATACCAAATATCGGCATTGCCATAGTATTCAAAAATGGTGCATAGGGCTTACTGAGCTTTATTTCAACATTATAATCAGAGATTGCAGTAACACTTTTTACAAATCCAGGGAAACCGCCAAATACATAATTCCAGTATCTAAACTGTCCATTGTGGTATGGATTGTCTCTATCCATCCACCGATGAAAATTAAACTCTACCGCATGAGCATCAAAGACTGACCCATCATGAAATCTGACATCCTGACGCAAGCGAAATACCCAAGTCAGACCATCCTCGCTTGACTTCCAGCTTGTAGCAAGCCCCGGTATTATTTCCTTTCCTTCTTTCTCATACTTTACAAGAGTTTCAAATATATTAACCGTTACTTTTGCCGAATCCATATCCGTGGTATTCGAAGGATCCAAGCTTATAGAATCACCCGCACGTCCGATAATTAACCTTTTACCGGCATCTGGGTGATGCAGCGAAATAAACAAGCTGCTATATATATGCCCTAGTTCCTTACTGAAGGAAAAAATAACAGTAAAAAAAAATATTATTATAAAGAGTAAGCTTATTACTTTATATTGCTTTTTCACTGTTATTCCCCCCTATTAAAAATCTATTTCTATGGTTTAAATATAAATATCCTAATATAATTGTAGCGCATAATACTAAAAATATCAAAATTTTTGGAATATCCATAATTTATGTCACAATAAGCAAATGTCAGAGAATAACCTCATAAAACAAGGCTTCTCTGACACAATTTGCTTCTATATGTATATACTCAGTTCCTTACATTTCAAGGGCATATTTATAGCACGCTACTGCCTCAACCTGTTTGAAACCTTCTTGAAGATACAGTGATTTCGCTTTGTCATTATCAGCATTTACACAAAGTATTGTTCTGTTAAAATTGTTATTTTTTGCAAAACGCAGGGAAGCTCTAAGTAAGTTTCTGCCTAATCCCTTGCCCTGATATTCCGGTATTATGGCAAGGGGTCCTATACTCATTATAGGTGCATCCTCGTACTCATCCTCAGAACCTCGAACCACGCCTATAGGCTCCTGATTATGATAAAGTATCATTAAACCATCTTCAATGTAATCTTCTCCTGAAACCATCTTAACTATCATTTCAGGGGTTGCCGGTGTTTCACTGCCTTGCAGCTTTGCAAAGCCCGCATTTCTAACCTTACACCAAATTTCTTCGTCAATTCCAGGTCTAAATGGTTTGATATCGTAATTCTCCGGTAGGTCTAGCTCCGGCACTTGCAGGTTTTCTCTTACCAATAGGCAGGAATATCTCTCAATCGTAAAGTTCAACTTTTCAAAGACCTTCATTAAGCTATGATTTATTGTAGGTATAAAAATGTTTAGCTTATCTAAGCCCTCTCCATGTTTCAGTATGGCATCCATCAGCATATGATAGCATTCCATAGTTGAAGCTTCTGAATGGAAAATTCTAAAGCGCCCTTTTCTTCCTCTTCTGTTATACTCATCGATAATAAGAGATGCTGTCCCGATTATTTCACCCATATCATTTGTAGCTATATATGTAGGATTTTCATTATCAGGTTCAAAGCTCTTTAAATCTTCATCATAAAGGAAGGAATCATCAATTTCCGATTTATGCTTTTTACAATAGGCTACAAAGTCTATAAATCTATCATTTTTTAATGCTTCTATTTTCATGCTTTTCACCATCCTTCATTTTAGTTAATTATAGCATTCCATCAACAGCAAGGCATGGTCATTTTTAGATAAAAAAGAAGTATCCCTTTTATATGTTTTGCACTAAACATTTTACATTTAATCAAATAGTGCAAAACATATTCCTCTATTGATAAGTTGTGAAAAATACATCTTTGATAATACAAATTCTGATGCTTCTACTGATTTTGTATTTGATAAATCTTTTTCGCAACTTATATTATTGGATACTTCCTTTTGCTTCATCTATATCAAGAATACTGCTACAATCGTCGTCACTACCAATCCAATTAGAACCGGTTTAAGATTTCTCCTTGCTAATTCAAAGGGGTCAACCCCGCAAATAGCAGCTGCCGGAATAACTGCCCATGGTACAAGTGTTCCACCACCAACCCATATCGCTGCTACCTGGCCAAGAGCTGTAAGTGTTGCTACACCTGCGCCTATTGATGTTGCAAATAACTTAGCAATAGGACCTACTAAGCTGATGCCTGAAAAACCAGAGCCATCTAATCCAGTTATTGCTCCTACAGTTGTAAGGGTTACTGCTCCCACTGCTGCATTAAGCGGAACTAGGCTGGAAAGAGCAATGCCTAAGTCATTTACCAAGCCATGGGATGCCTTTGGAAGTACTTCACCAAAGACGCTAATCATAGCAGAGTCTCCAAGATAAAAGAACGCAGCTATTGGAATTACCGGACCGAATATCTTAAATCCAAATTGTAAGCCTTCAATCAAATA
>JARBUB010000215.1 GCA_029239905.1 Clostridia bacterium | reverse complement strand
ATACTGAAGTAGAAGTCGTCAGATCTCTTGGCTGGTTGAATAGATCCCTGCCTGAGATTGTATCTAAAACACATCCTGCAAGTATCTTACGACAAAACACCAAGTTTAGTAATTATGATTATATTTCAATAAGCGTGCCTGCACAAGTAATCAATGATGGCAATGAAATTTGCGGACATTACGTAGAAAAGAGAGGCCTTCCACGGGATTTAAAACTGTCCTTTGAAAATCACTGCAATTGTAGAGTGGTTATAATAAATGATGCTATATGCTGGTTATCCGGGGTGCTGAACTATTATAACTTATGTGGAGTTAAAATTGAATTTCCTTGTCTTTTCATTGCTTTTGGAACCAGTGTGGGAATCGGATATGCAGAACAAATGCATTATATTGAAAATCTAGAATTAAGTAACCATAATCATCGCTACTCCCATTTGAGTCGAGTATCAGGACAATTGATAGACAGCGGTGGAAAGGTCCATGCTTCCCTTGGAGAAAAATATTTTGCCTTTCTTAAAAACGATCATAAAGACTGGACTTATCTAAATATAAAAACAGAATTTACAAAAAGAATCATTGCTCTTCTATCAGATATACAAGATAAAAATATAGTAAACTTTAACGATTTGAAAACTATTTTTATTGGGGGTGGAAATGCTGAGTACGTAGATTTAGACATACTAAAAAATAAAGTTGAAAAATATATATTTATGATTACTTCAAATAATATTGATATCAACCCTGACTTAATACCTTTACTAGGACAAATCAAAGTCTTCTAAAAACAAAGTGATTAAGCAGTTGAAAGTACAACACCTCTTACAATTATGTCGATTATCATGGTATTAAGAAAATTAAAAGATCGTCCCTTAAAGCTGAGTTTACAGTCGTTTACTGTAAATGCTATAAGAGGCGATCTTCTAACTAAGGCTTTACCTTTATATAATCTTTTATACTCTCATTTAATTCATCCATTACTTTTTTAAGATCTAGCTTCTTTAATTCAACAACCTGCTGAATTGTGTTACTACACCTTCCGCCTCAACCACATCCAATATTTGATAAACCATAGTGTGCTATGACCTTCTTTGTTCGAGGATATTTAACCATCAGATCTTTAATCCTCATTTCTGGATCAATCATACAATAAACCTAGATTGTATTGTAAGGTGTTATAGCTATATCAAGTTGGGCTGGGTTGAAGGATGGCAAGTTTTCAAATTCAAATCTTTCACAGAAGCTATCTTCTATAGGAAGAATTTCTTCTACTTCACAGTAACCAAGTACTGGTACGCAAACTTGAACTTCTGCATCAAATTTAATAGCCATAAATATTCCAAGGTTGGTTACCAATAGTTCGTTAGTAGTTTCATTGTTTAATTCATCAATAACTGCTTCACTGAAGCTTTGTAGTTCAAATCTACCTTCATCTAAGAAATGAAGCAGGTTATTGAAGTTTTCTCTTGTTGCATCTGGATATTCTCTTCTAACACTAAATCTGAAGCACAATTCGCCGTCTTCACCAATTGATAGATTTGTGTTACATTCTGGTATATCAACTACTCTCATTCTAATTATGTGGCCTTTTTCGTCTTTGCCGAAAACTTCGCAGCAGCTTTTGCCGCTAAATTTTAGTGCTTTCATGCTATTTGTAGAGATATCTTTTATGTCTACATCACAAATCCTGCAGTGTTTTAGTATTAATGTTGGTTGGATTATTCCACCTTTAGGTACACAATCAAGTTCAAACTTAATACCTTCTACGCAATCTCTTAATGCAAACTCATCAAATACCTTTTTTACCTTTAGGCACTCAAGAATTAGATCTCTACTTTGTGGTCCTGTTTCTGTCTGAACAGTTACACTTATCGAACCGGTACATGGTATGGTTGGTAATGGCATATATCTCACCCTCCTGATCTTATATTAGCTATGTGCTTCTAGTTTATAATATGGAATAGAAGTTGTTTTGGTGAAAGCTGTTTAAAATATTTTTATCATTTTTACAGAATACTGTCATAATTATTAAATGTAGTCATAGTTTGAGATTACATACCTTATTTAAGGGGTGATATTATGGTAGAAAAAAGCTTCAAATCAATTTTAGAAGATTCCATAAGAAATAAATTTTTGTTTTATTATTCAGGAACATCCGTTTGCTGCAAAGAGATTTCAAAAGATGGTTTATCAAGAGATACAATAATAGCAAGTCAAGTCAGTGATAATTTTCTTACAGCTATTGATTTGCAAGACAATATATATGTTGCTTGTATAAACAATGAAAAAGGTATATATCTATTTGCTTATGAAAACAACCAATGGAAGTTGGATCAGGTGCTTAATATACAGGGTAGTGGCAGCATATTTCTTCTATCCCTATTTGCACATAATAGTTCAACTCATATAATATATGCAAAACAGATGACAATTGCTAACTTTTATAATATTCATCACCTATTTAAGCCAGGTGGCCCCCATGGATATCATAACAACTCAAGCTGGAAAAAGAATAATATAGGCGAAGTATATGCAGAAAATATTGATTCAGCTTATTCAGCAATTATAACGAGAGATGGAATAATACATCTTGTGAACGAATGGTATGATGGGAATAGCTATCTCATTAATTATAGCTGGTATGACAATGGGAATGACACTTGGAAGAAAAAGCCTATAACAAATCTCTACAAAAAAGATATTAAAGTCAGTATTCTATATGAAGAGAGCACTTTACACTTGCTTTGTTATACCTTTGAAGATGAGATATCTGCAGTTTTTTACTATGCAAAGAAAGAGGGACCTGGCAAGGACTTCGAATTCTCATGTTTAGACAAGATAAAAACTGATACTGCCATATCCCCTTACTTTCATATCGAAAGCGGTTACATCTTTATCTCTTGGCTCCAAGATAAAAGGTATGGGCAATATTCATTAAACAAAGAATTAAAGAACTGGAGCAAAAAATTTGATAACTTAATAACGTCATCAGATGCACCACAAGTTATAGAATATATCAGAAACAGAAAAGGAAAATCTCTTATAAATAAGAAAACCTATTTTAATATAGATTATAAACATAATATCAGTTTGCCTTACTTTAAGGATAATTCACCAATCAGTTATGACTTTAAGGATAGTAAACAAATTCAAAATGCTGAAGGAGATTTGATTCGATATATACCCTATTTACTAGATGAGATTAAGTCTCTATCTGAAGTAGTAAAGAATTTAGAATCAAAGATTGAATATCTAGAAGGACGTAAAGTGAATAATACCGATGCAAGACCAGCTACAATTGCTGTAAAATCTACTGTAGAACAAAAGATGAAACAAAACGAAAATAATGCACTCAAAAAAAGCAGCTTTAAAGATCAATTTATGAGCACAAATAAGCTAATAGGGCGTCCAGATGCTACTGCTTTATATGTGCCCCCATCAAGCATACCTAATCCAGATGAGTTATCGAAAAAAGAAGAGATAAAGTTTGTAGAAAACAATGAGACAAGGTTTGATGAGAAAGTCATAGAAAAGCAAGCTTATACTCATCAAGCTGAACCCGAAAGAACTGCACAAGATACTGAAATTGAAAGTCCTAAACAAGAGATAAAAGTTGATAAGCCTAAGCAAGAAATTGAAAACAACACTCAAAAAGACGTAAATTTATTTAAAAAAATCGGAGATTTCTTTAAATAAAAATAGGAGACGCTGTTGAAGCGTTTCCTATTTTTTCTTTCTACTCTCATAAGTCTCTTTCATTTTAAATTCCTCACCATTGGCTTTTGGCTTATAATACTGCACATCTTTGATTTCATCAGGAAGAAACTGCATATCTACATATCCACCTTCAAATTCATGTGCATATTTGTACCCTTTTCCATAGCCCCACTCTGCTGCACCCTTAAATGCATTGTTGCGCAAATGCAAAGGCACATTTCCTGTGTTCTTATGCTCCACATCTTCTAAAGCTTTATTTATACCCATATAAGCTGAATTGCTCTTGGGCGCATTTGCTACATAAACTGCTGCATGAGCTAAAGTTATGCGTGCTTCCGGCATACCCAGCATCTGTACTGCGTTTGCAGCTGCAACGGCTACTTGCAACGCATTGCTGTCTGCCAGGCCAACATCCTCTGATGCACATATTACAATTCTACGAGATATGAACACCGGGTCTTCTCCTGCATACAGCATCTTAGCTAGATAATGAAGCACAGCATCAGGATCTGAGCCCCTCATACTTTTTATAAAAGCGGATATGGTATCATAATGATATTCACCTTTTTTCTCATAGGTAATGGCTCTTTTTTGAATACATTCTTCTGCAATATGTAAATCAATACATATCAAACCCTCAGAGTTCTTCTCGGTTGTTAACACTGCCAGTTCCAATGCATTCAATGCAGATCTTGCATCTCCGTTGGAAATATTGACTATGTGCTCCAATGCATCATCCTCTATCTTGATGTTATACATTCCTAAACCCTTTTTTCCATCTTCAATACATCTAAGTATAATATCCTTAATATTGCTATCCGTAAGAGGCATAAGCTTAAATACTGTTGATCTTGATATCAACGCATTATTTACTTCAAAGTATGGATTTTCAGTAGTAGCGCCAATCAGCACAACTGTTCCGTCCTCAACATAAGGAAGCAGCGCATCCTGCTGCGATTTATTAAACCTATGAATCTCATCAACAAATAGAATGGTTTTTTTATTGTACATTCCTTTGCGGCTTTTAGCTTCATTAACGGTATTTCTTATATCTGCAACCCCAGAGGTAACAGCATTTAACTGTTCAAACTGAGATTGTGTAGTATTTGCAATGATACGCGCTAAGGTAGTCTTACCTGTACCAGGAGGCCCGTAGAAAATAACTGAAGTCAGTTTATCTGCCTTAATAGCTCTATAAAGAAGCTTTCCTGGGGCAATAATATCCTCTTGACCGACGAACTCATCAATTGTTTCCGGTCTCATTCTCATGGCAAGAGGGCTATCCTTTTGATTTAGCTTTTCCCTGTTGAAATCAAACAAACTAAAGTCTTGTTCTTTCATTAAATTAACCTGCCTTTTTGTTTATTACATAAGCTGCACTTAATATTCCTTCTATCTTAAA
>JARBUB010000214.1 GCA_029239905.1 Clostridia bacterium | reverse complement strand
GAGGCATCAAGGATTATGAAGGGATAAAGACCATGCGATGCGGTACTCTTTGTATTCATCCTGATTATCGAGGGAAAGGTGTAAGTCAGGAATTGTTTAGGCTTCATAAACAAATTGCACTGGACAATAAGTGCAAACAAATGTTTGTAGAGGTTATAGCAGGTAATGATAGGGCGGTTAAATTCTATAGCCGTTTAGGATATCACAAGATTTATGATATCAACTACTATACCCATTCTGATGCAGCAAGCTTTATAGATGAGAATAATAGCCTGCAGAACATAAAGCAGATTGATTATGAAACCATAACCAGTCTTTCAAGAGAGACTGCAGATATCCATATAAATTGGCAGAATGATTTGGATTATGTCAAGAAACTTGACGATATAACATATTATGGAGCTTATATAAATTCAGAGCTTATAGGGATATTAGGGATTAACACAATTGGTAAAATTTATTTTATTTGGACCATGCCACAATATCGGTATAGGGGAATAGCATCAAGCCTTATAATAAAAGCGGTAAAAGAGCTTCAATTAAAAAAGTTAAGCATAAGCTTTCCAAACAACTCTAAGCTGGAAGGCTTTGTAAGATATAACAAATTAGAAAGAGATAAGATTTCTCAATATGAAATGTACTTAACGCTATAAGACCAAAGGGACATCATTTATAGTATACAAATCGATATTTATTATAAGATTCAATAGCAGCAGCAAAGGAAGCATCACTTTGCTGCTATTTTTATGCTTGGAATGCAATGATGGTAAAAGGGATCATAGCGGAAGTTCATAAAGCAGCGAAGCTTCTTGCATTTATTGAATATTAAATTTTGTATATATAAATTGCTAAAGTACATAATACTTTTAGAAACAAACTTTATAAAAAGGAGTGTTAACATGGGTGTTGTAACAAATAAGACAGATAAGTTCCAAGCGTGTATAGATGCCTGCGCAAAATGTGCACAAGCATGCTATGAATGCTTTAATGCGTGTCTCAACGAAGCTGATTTAAATGCAAGAAAAAATTGTGTAAGCATATTGGTTGAGTGTGCCATGATGTGCCAAATGTCAGTTGGAATGATGTCAATGAGTGGACAATTCTCCAAGGAGCATTGCCAAATGTGTGCGCAGATTTGTGAAAAATGTGCACAAGAGTGTGCTATGTTCAAGGATGATCACTGTCAGAAGTGTGCGGAAATCTGCCGTATGTGTGCAGAAGAGTGCAGGAAAATGGCTGCTATGTAATCAGCAGAATAAAAAAGACACCCTGTTAACTGGCCTAGTTAGAAAATATCTAGGTAAGCTGCTTAACAGGGTGTCTTAATTTTAAATTTGCATCATGAAATACTATGGCTATATATAAATCTTCTTGGTGAATATACTACAGTGAGACGCACAATTGTATGACTGAGAGAAGAGTTTTGTATAAGAATGTATTTCTGTTGCTATTATCCAAACCGTACTTGACAAAGCGTATGGTAGATGCTAAACTTAAAACATACCAAACGGTTGGTTTCTTAACTAGACATGATACTGCAACCATTTATCAACTATACTTGAGTCAGCAGTAGGCCGTATATCATACTTTTAGGAGGAATAAAATATGAGGATTAACTTGACCAGTGTGTTTGTAGATGACACAAATAAGGCACTTCAGTTTTATACAGAAGTACTGGGTTTTGTAAAAAAGGTTCACATACCGGAAATAAACTGGATAACTGTTGTTTCATCAGAGGACACAGAGGGCACTCAGCTGCTGCTTGAACCAAACAGTAATCCGGCAGCTTTGGTATATCAAAGTGGCATTTTTGAGCAGGGGATACCAGCAACATCCTTTGCAGTGGAGGATATCGAAAAAGAGTATGAAAGACTGCTCAAGCTGGGCGTAAAGTTTACCATGAAGCCAACAAATTCCATAGGAGCTATCGTTGCTGTGTTTCATGATACCTGCGGTAATCTCATACAGCTTCACCAGGTAACAGCCAGCTAAAATACTACAGCAGGCAAAGCGGCAGGTCTATGAAGAGAGGAGGGATATGAGCGTGAAGAATACAAGAGAGCATATATTAAATGTTGCATTTCATCTTTTTCTGCAAAAAAGCTTTAAGGAAGTTACGCTAAAGGATATTGTAGAGAAGACTGGAATGTCTAAAGGTGCTTTCTATCATTATTTTACCAGCAAGGAGCAGCTTTTTCTTGAATTGGTCAATCATGTTTTCACTTCTGTCCTGGAAATCCCTTTTGAGAGTTTTAGTAAGGAGTCTCTCTATCATTTTTATATTGATTATGTTAATTATTATGTAAAAAATCTAAAACAGCAAAATGAAAATAAAGAAGACAGTGCCCCGAGCTTTAATTATATTTCTCTTATCTTTGATGCTATAAAGCTTTTTCCGGATTTTCAGGAAAAATTGCTGCTATCAAAGCAAGTCCAGCTAAATGCTTGGAAGGAGATTATCCACGAAGCAAGAAATAAGGGGGAGATCCAATCTCCTATGAATGATGAGCAGATTGCAAATATGTTTATAAACTCATCCGGCGGTGTTGAGATGAATAGCATATTTGAAGGCAGCAGTGAAGATATAGGAAGGAATTTATTAAATCTATGGGACAGCTTTTATATGGGATTGAAAGCATAAGATTTGACTTAGCAGAGAGAACAATACAATTAAATAAAGGTTATAAAAGAAAGGAAGGATACAAATGGATCATTTTGAAGTAATTTTGGACTTCTTTAACAAGTCTGAAAAGCCGGTAAGCGCTGGACAAATCGCAACGGCAACGGGTATAGACAGAAAAGAAGTTGACAAAGTAATGACGAAGCTTAAAAAAGAGGGGATCATAGTTTCTCCAAAGGTTTGCTACTGGGAAATAAAAAGATAGCATTTTAGTTTGTAAGTAAATATTAGTTATGTCAAGTAAATGAGCTGTTGCATGATGCAACAGCTCATTTTGTATAAGAAATATAGTATAACGATTTACTGAAAGTTAGACAACAGTTGTATTTCCACACAACTCAAGAAATTGATTGATATCCTCGACAATCATGGCAAGCGAGTTGTCCCAAAAAGCTCGGCTTTGGATATCAATATCGACGCTTGCTGCAATTCCGGTCATATGATCAGAACAGGTAGATTGAAGCAAATTAATATATTCATTCATAAAGCCTTCGGGATTACGCTTATAACGAGCATAAAGCCCTTTGGCAAATAGCAAGCCAAATGTATAGGGAAAGTTGTAATAATGAAAGTCAGGTATATAATAATGAACTTTACACATCCACATGTAGGGATGGAGATAATGGGGATCCAGACTATCGCCATAAGCGTCATGCTGGGCGCTCAACATTATTTTACACAGCTCATCAGCTGAGAGACTGTGGTGTTTTCTACGTTCAAATACCTCTTTTTCAAATAGGAAGCGGCTATAAATATCAACAACGGTTTGTGTTGCCTCAATTAGTCCAGCCTCAAGAAGAAATATGCGTTCGTCAGGTGTAGCAGAGACAAGCAGTTGCTCCTGTACAACCGTTTCGTTAAAAAGGGATGCGGTTTCACAAATAGGAGTAGGGGCATCACGCATGACAAGGGGCACTTCATCAAGACATCTGAAATGGAAAGCATGTCCAAGTTCATGTGCAAGTGTACGTACATTGGAATAAGAGCCACTGAAATTGGCGAATATTCTGTTTTGGCGTAATGAGGGCAAGTCAGCACACAGTGCGCCGCCAATCTTGCCTGCCTTAGGTAAGGCATCAATCCAACGACCTTCAAAGCTATGACGGATAAAGGAACCCATATCTTTATCAAAGTCTGTGAATATATCTGTCAGAATGCCATAGGCTTCTTCGTAGGTAAAGCTGCGTGCACTTTGTCCGATTGGAGCGAGTAATTCATACCAAGGCAGGCCATTCTTATAGCCAAGAAGATGGGATTTGGCCTTTATATAGCTGCGAAAAGCCGGTAGATGTGCTTCAATGGATTCCATCATGACACTAAGCGTCTGCATATCCATTTTATTAATATCGAGCATTTGATCAAGCACAGATTTATACCCTCGCAATTGTCCGGTAGTTAATGCCTCGCCTTTGATGGCACTAAGGCAAGCTGCCATAGGAACCTCGTAGCTTTTATAAGATGCCAGTTCAGCTTGATAGGCAGCATGGCGGATTTCTTTACATGGATCGGAAGCAAGGGCGCGGACTGCGGGCAGTGGGAGCGTTTTTTCTACTCCGTTTAGTGTAACAGCAACCATTGCCGCACCATCCAATGAATCACGAAGGCTTTGCCATGCTCTGCTGCCGGTAAGCTGCATTTTTAAAATGTTTTCTTCAATTTCTACTGGCGCTTTGTGCTGGCTGGATTTGCGGCACTCTCGCAGTAGATATGCATAGGGAGCAAGTTCATGGCAATTGGAAATCAAGTCTTCAATATTTTCAAGGGTGCCTACCCTGTGCTGCAGCAATGTGAGTGACTGCTGTGAAGCAGCTTGAAGAGCTGAAATTCTGTGGGAAAAGCGCAGCGCTTCACAGTGAGATGAGTCTACCAGAAGCGTTAAATTGACAAATGAAGAAACTTTGCTGAAAAGCAAACTGGCAGCATTCATAAGCTGAAAACAATTCAGCAAGTATACTGATGTAATTGGGATATCTTGCAAGAGCATTGCTTTGATATCAGAAAAAGCAGCTTCAGCTTGAGAAAGCTCAAGTGTAAAGGACGGGTCTTCAAAAGAGGAATAAAGCTGTGACAAATCCCAATCAGGGTTTAGCTTTTGTGTGGAAATCATCATTTTCACCTCATTCTGTTAAGTTAAAAATTGGATAACAATTTTAGCATAGCATGGAATTATTATTTAAACAATAAATGAAATTTGATCCAATATGCTCTTTTAGAATATTTCATAAGTAGATTTGTTTAAAGATTCATAAATTTCTTGACATATTTATCTGAAGTAGTATTATAAAATTATGAAGTATTTAATTTTTTATCCTTGAAAAATGAAGGATAAACTTCACCAAAGAAAGGAGGAATAGAAAATATGGATTTTAAAAGCTTAGTTAAGAATAATTTCGCTGAGCTGTCTGAGTCACAGCAAAAAATTGCAAAATATATACTTGATAA
>JARBUB010000213.1 GCA_029239905.1 Clostridia bacterium | reverse complement strand
GCATTTAACTTTTGTAAATATGGAATAGCATCATTGTTATGGGTATCCATTATTTTGCAGAGCAAGCTTCTTGTAATAATTGCTTTTGCTATTTTGGTCTTATCAGCCATATTGAAGGTGAAAAGAGCACCATTGGTTCTTTTATACACTTTTACTGCAGATAAGGTAATCAAGTCCAAAAGTATTATATTGGATGAACAAGCAGTAAGGTTTGCGCACATAGTAGGAGCTATATTTTCAGGGGTAGCGCTAGTATTTCTATATTTGATAAACCCTCTGGTAGGCTGGATTATAACAGGTATACTTGCGCTTTTAAAAACCTCGGGGGCAATGGGCTATTGTGGGGCAATGAAACTATATTCATGCTTAAATAACCCAAACGGGCAATGCTGCAGAGTAGGCAAAAAAGTTAAGAAATATCAAAGCAGTTAAAGGTGTATAAAAAGCACAAACTCTTTATGTAAGGAATAACTTTCTGGAGTAAAGCTTCATCTACCCAAGAGGAATACCTCTGAAGAAGACTTGCTTTGCATAGCCCCAGAGCTGCAGCCCACAAAGCAAGTCTTCTGATGCTGCTGAAGCTATGGTCAGAAAATTCGTTCCTTATGTAAAGAATATATTGCTAATTGCGGAAAGGATGTACCATGCTAAATGAGACATGGGGCCTTAGGCCCATACTATTTAATATTGGCAAATACCCTGTGGAATCATATCCAGTATTTCTACTTATAGCCTTGGTTGTGGGAGTGTCAGTTTACATATGGCAGCTAAGGAAGGATGGTATAAGAAGCTCTAATGCATTATATATAGCCATTTTTGCTATCTTTGGAGGCACTGTAGGAGCTAAGCTTCCCTTGATTTTTATTTATTGGAATGAACTGAGTTTAGACCCTACTTCGTTGAATATACTATTATCAGGCAGAACCATCGTAGGTGGGCTAATTGGCGGTGCAGCAGGCACTTTTCTTGGGAAACGGATATTTGATATAAAGGAACGCTTGGGAAATCAAATTGCTATACCTGTTGCAATTGCTATGGCAGTGGGACGCATAGGCTGTCTTCTTAGAGGATGCTGCTATGGAAAACCAACAGCGTTAATCTGGGGAGTGGATTTTGGCGATCACATACTTAGACATCCTACACAAATATACGAAATAATATTTGACATACTGTTAGTTGCTTTCTTAGTTTGGAAAAAGAAGCGGATTGCAAAGCCCGGCGAGTTGTTTAGTATATTTATGAATTGCTATTTGAGTTTTCGTTTTATGTTAGAGTTTATCAGGGTAGAGAAAGTATCCAGCCTAGGGCTGACAGATTTTCAGCTGATATGTGTTATAAGCTTAATTTATATAAATCGCAAAAAAATATTAAACCTAATGTTGAGAGGACGGGGTGAGAAAAATGAACGACAATCAAGACAATTCTAATGATACGACGAAAAAGCCAGGAGCAATGATACAGGTTTTAATGGGATTTGGCATATCTTTAGTTGGTTATCTTTTAACAATAGGAATCATAAGTTTGGCTAATACTATGATAGTCACAGCAATAATAGTTTTTCTAATATTAGCGTTGTTTAGCTTCCTAACTGTAAGATTCTTTAGAAAAGGCTATACAGCTATGGCGATTACTATGCTTGTATTTATAAGTCCCCTAATTGTTTTTCTTTTGTTATTTGGAGCATGTGCAGTAACGATGCTTCCATCAGGTTTAAATTAGAAAGAGGTATACGGAGATATGAGTAAGGTAATTCAAGAGGCAATCAGACTAGATATTAATCTGAGTCAGCTGAAGCGTAATTTTAATGTGATATCCGGGCTGCTAAAACCGGGTGTTAAGTTTATGGCAGTTGTAAAAGGAAATGCATATGGGCATGGGAGTATACCTATAGCTAAGGCACTGGAGGAGTTTGGTTGCCATAGCCTTGGGGTTGTGCGAATTACTGAAGCAATAGAGCTTAGGGAGGCAGGCATTAAGATTCCTATAGTGATGCTGGCTCCGATCATGCCAAGCCAAGCCTTGGAAGCTGTGAAGTATGATTTAACAAGCATGCTAGACAACGAAGCTATTGCCGAGGAATTAAACAAAAATGCAAAGAAGCATAACAAGATGATCAAAGTACATATCAAGATAAATACAGGCTTAAATAGATTTGGAATAGAACCTATCAAAGCTTCAGATTTTATAAAGAGCATAAGGAAAAACTATGATAACTTGGTGGTGGAGGGCATCTATACTCACTTTAGAGATCCAGAATTCAACAAACCCTTTACGGATTCTCAAATAGAAATATTTAATGGAGTGCTAGAAGGTCTGGAGAAGGAAGGGAACCGACCTCCATTGGCTCATGCGGCTGCAACCGGCGGGATATTGATGTACGAAGAAGCCCAGTATGATATGATTCGCTGTGGGATTTTACTTTATGGTGAAGAATATTTAAAGGGACGAAGAGTATTGCCGGAGGGGGTGTTGCCTTTAACCTCCCTTGTAGGAAGAGTTATAAAGATAAATGAAGTGCAGGCAGGCCAAGCCATCGGCTATGGAGATAAAAGCATAGCCACAAGAAAATCACGTATTGCAGTAGTAGCAGGTGGTTATGGAGATGGGGTTTCAAGAGGCTGGAAACACCTGTTGATTAATGGTCAAAAAGTGTCTATCATCAACTATGCGATGGATTGTGTCGAAGTGGATATAACAGATGTTATTGAAGAGGTTAGAGTTTATGATGAAGCTGTATTTATAGGGCACCAAGGGGATGAATGTATTACCTGGGAAGACGTCTGTTATGGACTTAATTCCGAAGTGGATGAACAACTGCAACGAATTACAAATCGTGTGCAGAGGAACTATTACTTTGAAAAGTGAATTATAAAAGCACTATGATTAAATATTTAATATCATAGTGCTTTATTATTTCTACAATTTGCTTTGTATGATCGCCTTGATTAAATCAGGCAATTCTCCCTCTTCTTCCCGAGAAAGATTTTCTACAGGAACCATGGGGTGAATATAAATCTCTACATCAGCAGGTATTATCTTGTTGTTGTTTGCCTCCATAAGCTTATATGAACCTTTGATTGTAACTGGGACTATTGGCACACCTGATTTTGTTGCCAGCTTAAAAGCCCCTGCTTTGAATTCATTCATATGATTTCCCTTGCTTCTTGTTCCTTCTGGAAACAACACCAATGAATAACCCATCTTAAGTATTTTGATTCCTTCTGATATAGCCTCTGCCGCTTTGCGCAGATTACCTCTTTCCATGAATACACAGTGCATATATACCATCCAAGTACGAATCACGGGTATTTTTTTTATTTCAATTTTTGCAATATAACCCTTTGGTTTATTGATATGACTCATAAACAAAGCAATATCAAAATTACCTTGATGATTGCTGACAAAAAGAACTGGAATGTCAGCGGGAATATTTTCTTGACCAAATAGTTTTACCCTTGCACCGCTCATTTTCACTTGGGACATTGCCCAATTAGAAGCAGTCTTATGTATATAAGCTTCGGCTTCTGTGATTCTACCTGAATTCAATAGACTTTTTACCTTATAAACTTGCAGAAATTTAATTACTAAGCTTGTCGCAAAGTTTGTATACCATAGAATTGTTCTTAACATCGTGGCCTCCATAGATAAAATTTAAAAACAAATTATTCCAAGTAATTTATTACATTATATTATAGCACGCTATGAAAAAAAACTGCAAATTTGAGAATCTATAATAAGTTCTATGGAAAGAATTTAGCTATAGTGATACACTAATTTCCATTAAATTTTGAAATCAACATGCCTCTAGCAAAGTTAAGGCATATTATTGCAACTTTTGCAAAAAATAAAATCTAGTGAAAGGTGGAGATATGACGCAATGAATGAAAAAAATGACTTCAAGTTGGTAATAATAGGTGGTGGGGAAGACAAAAAACAAGATATGGCAATTTTAAAAGAAGTAGTAAGGCTTGCCGGCGGAAGGGAAGCTAAAATAGGCATCGTTACGACAGCCACAAAGCTTCCTCACGAAGTTGGGGAAGAATATGAAAATATATTTAGAGCATTAGGTGCGAAAGAAATAGATACAATTAATATATGCGGTAGAAAGACATCGGAGATTCACGGAAATGTTGAAAGAATAATGGATCATACCTGCTTATTCTTTGTGGGTGGAGATCAACTGCGTATCTCCAGTATTATTGGAGGCACTGACTTTCATGACTTGATTCATAGTTTTTGTGCTGAAGGCAGAGTGATAGCTGGTACTAGCGCCGGGGCATCCATGATGAGTGAAATCATGGTAGTAGAAGGTGAGGACCAAGAGGCTCCCACAAAGTGTACTATTAAATTGGCCCCTGGTATGGGACTCATTAAAGGTGTAATAATTGATCAGCATTTCAACCAGAGAGGACGAATAAGCAGACTTTTCGCAGGAGTAGCACAAAATCCTAACATTGTTGGAATAGGCATTGATGAGGATACTGCTATTGTAGTAGATGCCAATGAGAAATTTTCCGTTATTGGAAATGGCGTTGTAACGGTAGTTGATGGAAGAAACATTGAATATACGAATATTTCTGAGCAGTACCCCGATGATCCATTGGCATTAACCAACGTTAGAGTGCACATTTTACCAAAGCGATATGGGTATAACCTGATAGATAAAACTGCCATTATAACAGATAAGGCTTAAATACAATTATATTAAATCAACGAAGCCTTTTAAATGGCGCATGAATATTTTTCCTAATGTAGAAACATGCATCACCATGCGTTATATATGAATAGCAGTAAAAACCAATATTATGGAGGCAATAAAATTGAGAATTAATGAATTAAGGATATATGAAGGTAGAAATATATACACACATAAACCCTGTGTAAGAGCAGATATAGATTTAGAAGAACTTGCAGATATACCAACCTGCAATATACCTGGGTTTAATACACTACTGCTGGAGCATATACCATCCTTAATAGAACATAAATGCGTAAGAGGACATAGAGGCGGTTTTGTAGAACGCCTAAACGAAGGTACTTATCTAGCACATGTGCTGGAACATATGTGCCTGGAACTGCAAAATCTTCTTGGGGACAATGTAGCCTTTGGAAAAGCAAGGCAGGTAGG
>JARBUB010000212.1 GCA_029239905.1 Clostridia bacterium | reverse complement strand
GTAAATTCAGTTTGAAGCTTTGGAATAGCAGGACCCTTTATATTCTCGGAAAAACCGAATATTAAAAAACCGATAAAAATTGTTGCGGTTAGAACTCTATAGTTGATGATATCTATAGTGCTGTTTTTTATTCTTTTTTCCATAGATTACTCCTCTCTAAAAAGATTCTATGGCATAGTAAAATTACATTCATATTGGATGATAACAATAACATCAGTGAGTGTCAATATTTATTAAAAAGGATAAATTTGAATATGATATGCTGGAAGCATAGGAGCAATAACATTAACTGGAAGATTTTTTTAAAATAGAAAGCTACATTGTATTCAGTGTAGTCGATACTATAGAATAAAATAATAGGCTAATTTTAGAAGTTGGTAATGCCAACTATGATGTAGTGATATGAACGTCGTCAGCTTATTAAGCTAAGGGTGATATTGTTTGCTGGGATCGTTTGGAAATTGAATGGGGGACATATTTATGAAAATACCTCTGAAGGAGTATATACTCCTATTAAGCAAATATCTAAAACCCTACATGAATAAAGTAATACTTCTCATGCTTCTTTTGGCTGCCAGTGTAGGTCTTCAACTAATAAACCCGCAAATTGTACGCTATTTTATAGATGCAGCGAAGGAGGGCGCAGCTGGAAAATACTTGATAGGTGCAGCTCTTACTTTTATCGGAATTTCATTGGCACAGCAGGTCTTTGCTGTAGCTTCTACATATATAAGCCAAGATGTAGGCTGGTCTTCTACCAATGCCTTAAGAGAGGATTTGCTTAAACACTGCATAGATTTGGATATGTCCTTTCATAAGTCGAAGCAGCCGGGGGAACTGTTGGAGAGAGTAGATGGAGACGTTTCTTCACTGTTTAATTTCTTTTCTAAGCTTATGTTTAATCTGATAAATAACCTTGCATTGCTGTTTGGCACCTTAATAATTCTTTTTCTTGAGGATTGGCGTGTAGGATTAGGATTGTCGACTTTTGTGTTTACTGCAATTATTGCATTAATTCGTATACAGCCTATAGCTGTAAAGCATTGGACAAAGGAAAGAGAAACAAATGCGAAGTTCTACGGATTTATTGGTGAAAATATATCCTGTGCGGAGGATATAAAATCCAGTGGAGCTTTTCACAGCATTATGTACAAGTTTTATGAGTATTTGCGGAAGTGGTATCCTATACAAAGAAAAGCGGTCATTATGGGATACTCCATGTGGATTTCTGTTGTAATCATATTTGCTCTGGGCAATATTGTTGCCTTTGGCATAGGCGGATATTTATGGCTGAAAGGCATAGTGACCATTGGAACGGTATATCTGATTTTCTATTATACGGAACTGCTAAACAGGCCTATTGAGCAGATCAGGTTTCAGCTTCAGGATTTACAGGTTGCCGGGGCTAGTATTGCACGAGTAAAAGAGCTGTTTGCCATTCGGTCAAAGCTTAAGGAAGGCAGTGATATTCTTTCATGTAAGGGACCTATATCAATCAATGTTCAGAATCTATCTTTTGAGTATGAGCCGGATGTACCTGTTCTTGACGACATTTCCTTTGAGCTTAAGCCGGGAAAGATAATGGGTCTGCTTGGTCGAACCGGCAGTGGAAAAACAACACTGGCGAGGCTGATTGTGAGGCTGTTTGATCCAACAGCAGGAGAAATATATATAGACAATATGCTAATAAGCTCCATACAAACTAAATATTTACGAGAGCAAATCGCATATGTTACACAGGATGTTCAGCTTTTCAAAGCAACTATAAGGCAGAACTTGACTCTTTTTAATGCAGAAATATCAGATGAAGAAATACAAAAAGCCATAAGAGAAATTGGATTGGGACAATGGATTGAATCACTTCCAGAGGGACTTGATACCATGCTGGACTCATCAGGGGGTGGGTTGTCTGCAGGTGAAGCACAGCTATTAGCCTTTGTCAGAGTATTTCTGAGAAATCCATCCTTGATTATACTTGATGAAGCTTCCTCCAGACTTGATCCCATTACTGAACAGCTAGTAGAAAGGGCAATTGACAGGCTCTTAGAAAACCGTACCTGTATCATCATTGCCCACCGCATATCTACTGTAAAAAGAGCAGACAGCATATTGATCCTGGAGGATGGTAAAATAGCAGAAAAAGGCGAGCGTGCTGCCCTAATATCGGATAAGACCTCCAGATTTAGTAAACTGCTTGAAGCAGGCATTGAGGAGGTGCTGGTATGAAGCAAAAAGTTGGTAAGAGAAAGCCTATACTATTGATGTGGAGAATTATACTATATACGCCTTTTCTGTACTTAATTGATGTAATTGCATGGACGTTGATTCATACTTCGCCCTTAATCCCCGGAATTCTTGCAAAGGAGTTCTTTGATATGCTGAGTGGAGATGCGAATATCAACAACAGCTTATGGGGTTTATTAATACTTGTAGCAGTCACTGCGCTGGGTAGGGCAGGATTGATATATATGGGAGCCAGAATCGATATACTGTTCCGTTTTAAGGAAAGCTCCCTGATAAGAAGGAATCTGCTTGAGTTTTTTATGAAAAGACCGGGAGCTTTGCCTATCAAGGCCTCTACAGGGGAAATACTAAACAGCTTCAGAGATGATGCTAAACAAATAGAGGATGCAGTTGACTGGTTTATTGATGTAATCGGAACCTTGATATTTGCTATTGTTGCGGTAGTTATACTGATCCGTATTGATGCCAAGATTACCTTGTATGTCTTTACGCCTCTTGTGGCAGTTATAGCTATGGCAAATAGGGCAAGTCATAGAATAGAGGAAAATAGGCGGGCAAGTCGTAAGGCATCTGCAGAGGTGAATGGCATTGTAGGAGAAATGTTCAATTCGGTGCAAGCTGTTAAGGTATTGGGTGCAGAGAATCATATTATAGAGCAGTTTCATCAACTTAATAATAAGAGACACAAATTGATGTTGAGAGATACGTTATTCACACAACTATTAGAATCAATTTATCAGAATACAGTAAGCTTAGGTACGGGGTTAATCCTGCTGCTTGCTGCACAATCCATGAAAGCAGGAAGTTTTTCTGTAGGAGATTTTGCGATTTTTGTATACTATTTAGCCTTTGTAACAGATTTTACCCAGTTTTATGGCAGATATATTGCACATTATCAGCAAACCTGTGTATCCTTTCAACGGATGTCGGATTTGATGGAGGAAACTCCGATAGAAAAGCTGGTACAGCATAACCCATTGTACATGAAGGGGAAGCTGCCTATGGTGGAAGTCAAAGAGAAGACTAAGGAAGATGAACTTGATACGCTGGTGGTTAATAGCCTGACCTACGTACATTCAAACTCCGGCGGAGGAATATCAGAGATTAGCTTCAAGCTAAAGAGGGAGTCCTTCACAGTTATTTGCGGCAAAATCGGATCAGGAAAGACAACCTTGCTTCGTACACTATTAGGACTGTTGCCCGCACAAGCAGGAGAAATACTATGGAATGATAAGCGGGTCAACAATCCTTCAGAGTTCTTTGTTTATCCGAGGAGCGCTTATACAGCACAAGTACCGCATCTATTGAGTGATACAGTCAGGAATAATATTTTGCTGGGAATAATCAGCGGCGGAGTTGATATTAATACTTCTGTATACGCTGCAGTGTTGGAAAAGGATATAGATACCTTTGAAAATGGTCTTGAGACAGTGGTAGGACCTCGTGGTGTCAAGCTGTCGGGAGGACAGGTACAGCGGGTAGCCGCTGCCCGAATGTTTGCCAGAGACGCTGAGCTTTTAGTATTTGATGATATATCCAGCGCTCTTGATGCTGAGACTGAAGGTGTTTTGTGGAATCGCATTTTTCAGGTGAAAAATAAAACCTGTCTTGTAGTATCCAACCGCAAAACAGCACTTCAGCATGCAGATCATATTATAGTACTTAACAATGGGCGTATGGAAGCTGAAGGGACATTAGGAGAACTGCTGCAAAGCTGTGATGAAATAAAACAAATATGGGCATAAAAATTAATCAGGGGTAAGCCTTACCCCTGATTAATTTTTTACAATAATCTGTTATACGGAGTTTTCTTCGCTTTGCAGACATTGTATGGCAGGGCAATGTGATGTATAATTATGTAAAAGATTAGAAAAAAAAGGGGGAACTGGTCAGATGAAAAACAGACATAAGATAAGCAAGCTGTTTTGTTTATTGCTTATTGCAGTGACGGTGCTTTTCAACGCTGAAGCACTGAAGCTTTACGCTGACGAGACTTCCCACAACGTACTCATTCTAAATTCATACCATATGGGGCTTTCTTGGACTGATAGGCAGACAGAAGGCATTTCGGCAATTATAGAAGAATATGATCATAATTGTAATGTTTTTGTGGAGTATATGGATTGGAAAAACTATCCAACGGAGGAAAACCTCAAAAACATCTATCATAATCTTCAATATAAATATGCTGATAAAAAGATTGATGTTGTTATTGCTACAGATGATGCCGCATTTGACTTTGCTCTCAAAAATAGAGATGAAATTTTCTCAGCTGCACCAATCGTATTTTCAGGGGTTAACGAGGAAGGCATTAAGAAATTAACGCAAGGATACTCAAGATTCACTGGAATAACAGAGATTGTAAATCCTAAAAAGACTGTAGAGGGTGCTTTAAGGTTGAAGCCAAACCTTCAGGAGATTTATGTGCTTTTTGATAACTCTGAAAGCGGTATTTCCACCGGCGAAATTACAATGCAGGCTATACGAGAGATAGATTCAAGCATAAAGATTCATACATTAAATGATAAAAGCATCAAAGATGTATTGGCCGAAGTCAGCCATGCACCCGATGACAGTATCATACTAATAACAACTTACTATACGGACTATTATGGCACGGCAGTAGGCTTCGAAAATTTTAGTCGATTAATGGGCGAAAACAGTAAGGTTCCGGTATTTCATTTATATGATTTTGGACTAAATAATGGGGCAATTGGTGGATGTATACTAAGCGGGAGATTGCAAGGAGAATCAGCAGGTGAAATTGCAGTTAGAATAATGGAAGGCGAGGACATTGACCAAATACCTTTGCAGTCCACGGTAAATACAGATTGTATGTTCGATTATCAACTGTTGGAAAAGTTCAACATACCATTGGATAGAGTACCCGATGACAGCGTAATTATTAA
>JARBUB010000211.1 GCA_029239905.1 Clostridia bacterium | reverse complement strand
TGCTGCCAATAGATGTTCAAGAGATATTTGAGCAGAATAATCAAAATGATTTTAATATTATAGCTCATATCATGTCGAATTCGGACTTGTTAACTAGGTTCAGAGTAATTCCTTTTAAATCCTTAGGAAAGGAAAATGGTATGCTTCTAGGGTTTAAACCTGATGAAGTGCAGCTTATGGAGAATAATAAGCTGCAAAGTATTAAAAACATTATTATTGGCATTTACAATAAAAAACTGTCAAATAGCGGCGAATATAATGCTCTAATACATCCAGATATAATGAACTTATGAATGCAATTATTATGTAAGGGGGAAGTATCATGCATAAAGTTTTTAGACGGTTCAACCTTTTCAAAAGAATAATTATTATTAAAGTACTTCAGTATTTTAATTTATATAGAGATACATACATACATTATATAGGTGGTAGTGAGGCTCTACCTCCACCCTTAGAAAATGATGAGGAAATTTACCTACTTGGACGTCTTAAGGATGACGAAGAGGTAGTCAGAGCGATTCTCATAGAGAGAAACCTTAGGCTGGTTGTGTATATAGCTCGGAAGTTTGAAAATACCGGTGTAGGGGTAGAGGATTTAGTATCAATTGGAACGATAGGACTGATAAAGGCTGTAAATACTTTTGACCCGGACAAAAAGATTAAACTGGCTACTTATGCCTCACGTTGTATAGAAAACGAAATCTTAATGTATTTAAGAAGAAATAACAAAGTGAAGACTGAGATTTCCTTTGATGAACCCTTAAATATAGATTGGGATGGCAATGAACTGTTACTATCAGACATATTAGGTACGGAAAATGATATTATATATAGATACTTAGAGGATGAAATTGATAAGCAGCTTTTATCTTTGGCCCTTAGAAAGTTGTCAGACAGAGAAAAGAGAATTATGGAGCTCCGATTTGGATTAAATGATGGAGTGGAGAAAACACAAAAGGAAGTCGCTGATATGTTAGGAATATCTCAATCCTATATATCAAGGTTAGAAAAAAGGATTATAAAACGTCTAAAAAAAGAAATAAATAGAATGATGTAACAATTAAAAAATAGGGATATATCTTCTTGAAAAAAGAGATATATCCCTATTGATTTTTGCACTAAAGTGTGTTTCAAGGACAGGCTGCACGTGTTGGAAATCAAGGCATTCAAGTGCATGTAATATTTAGGAAATATAATATTTCATGTATAAAAAAAACGCTTGTGGTAATAATTTTAATGTCAACAATAATTAAAGGGTGTGCTAAAAATGATGCTAAACAAAGTAGAAATATGCGGAGTAAATACTTCTAAACTACCCGTTCTCTCAAATGATAAAATGGTTGAACTTTTAAAGAAAATGCAAGCCGGAGATTATTCCTCTCGTGAAGAATTTATAAGAGGGAATTTAAGATTAGTACTCAGTGTTATTCAACGATTTAATAATCGAGGAGAATTTGTTGATGACTTATTTCAAGTGGGTTGTATTGGACTTATCAAGTCCATAGATAATTTTGATTTAAGCCAAAACGTCAGGTTTTCTACATATGCGGTACCAATGATAATAGGTGAAATACGAAGGTATCTGAGGGATAACAACAGTATAAGAGTAAGTAGATCATTACGTGATATTGCCTATAAGGCACTGCAGGTAAGAGATCAACTGATAAACAAAAATTCTAAGGAACCCACAGTATCAGAAATTGCCAAGGAGCTGCAACTGCCTGTAGAGGAGGTTGTATTTGCATTAGATGCGATTCAAGACCCTGTATCCCTATTTGAACCAATATATCATGACAGTGGGGATGCAATCTATGTTATGGATCAGGTATCAGACGATAAAAATATAGATGATAATTGGCTAGAAAGCATTGCTCTTAAGGAAGCCATGAAAAGGCTTAACGATAGAGAGAAGCTGATACTCAATCTTCGCTTCTTTGAAGGACGCACTCAAATGGAGGTTGCTGACGAAATAGGAATATCCCAGGCCCAGGTATCGAGACTTGAGAAGACCGCATTAAGTCATATGAGAAAATATATTTAACAAAATCGGCATTATGGTGACAGGGTTTGAAATAGATTTCGTCACCTAGCCGGTTTTTTTTATGGGGATTTAGCGACGCACGATGCGTAGTTGGAGAAATAGTGATTATATTTTGCACAGAATATTCAACTTGTTTTGCACTTGACTGCCTATAATGCGGTAAAAGTCCTACCCCAGCTAATGGACATCCTTGTCCATGGGCTGGGCTGCTGGCATCCGTGCCAGCAATTACGGTCTTTTACCGCATTATATGCAGAGTGCAAATACAAGTTTCATAATTGTGCCGAATACAATCACTATTTCTCTTGATTTATGTGTACGCATGATGTGAACTCAAATTTTAGGTATTCACTAAATAAATTTGTGCATATAACTTTGTTCACTTCTTCCTTTGGTTTATTATAATGCACTGTGAAATACATATATACTTATTTGACACACTTCTACAAAATAAGTCAAAAGTCCCACTTCGAATGTGACTATTTTACTGTTCTATTTTCTTGAACAAGTTATATATTAATAGTAGAAGTAATGTGAAAGCGGGGGATAAATGTGGTAAAAACATCAGAGCTTAAACAAAAGGAAGTCATAAATATAAATGATGGCAAAAGGTTAGGTCTTGTAAGTGATATGGAAATCAATATGGAAACAGGAAATTTGGAGGCAATCGTTATTCCTGCTGGTGGAAAGTTATTAGGATTTTTTAGCAAAGAAAACGATATAGTGATTAGATGGAGTAGTATAAAAAAAATTGGAATTGATGTAATTTTGGTGGATGGTTCAATTTACTAGGTTTGTTTCACATATCTACATATCAACCTAAAATTACAAAATATACGACAAAAAGAGATAAATAAAGCTATAGTGAGGTAGCAAAACTACAATTCCAAAGAAGGCTAAAAACGGATGTGTTATCCAATATTATGTGGTATATAATATATGTAGTACTACATGTTGTGATTATTGTAAACAAAGGACAAGTTTAGCGGAAAGGTGGAATCGCAATGAAGTGTCCATACTGTGGGTATAGTGAAAGTAAGGTTGTAGATTCTAGACCAACTGATGAAGAAACGGCTATCAGAAGAAGAAGAGAATGTGAAAAATGTGCTAAACGCTTTACTACATACGAAAAGATTGAAGAGGTGCCCTTAGTAATCATTAAAAAAGATGGCAGTAGGGAGGTATATCAGCGTGGCAAACTGATTAATGGTTTTTTAAAGGCATGCGAAAAACGCCCCGTATCACTAAAACAAATAGAAGAGGTCGTAGACGAAATTGAAAAAGAGCTTTACAACTCCATGGATAAGGAAATAGACAGTAAGAAAATTGGTGAAATGGTGATGAAAAGGCTTAAGCAGTTAGATGATGTTGCTTATGTAAGATTCGCCTCTGTTTATAGACAATTCAAAGACCTAAACACCTTTATGGAAGAACTAAATAAGCTTATAAACGAAAGATAGGGGGAACATGAATGTTTACAAAAGTTAAAAAAAGAGACGGAAGAGTAGTAGAATTCAGTAAAGAAAAAATTACAGGTGCAATTTATAAGGCTGCAAGATCAGTGGGGGGAGAGAACTACGAGACTGCAGAGAACCTTACGGAAAGAGTAGTATCCTATGTCATTAAAAATAATAAGAGCGAGACGCCGGAAGTTGAGTTTCTGCAAGACGCGGTGGAAAAGGTTTTAATAGAAACCGGACATGCTAGAACGGCAAAGGCTTATATTCTATATAGATCTAAGCGTACAAGAATGAGAGATGCAAAAAGTGAACTGATGGATGTTGTGAAAGATATTTTGGTGGAGACGAGCAGAGATAATGCCAATGTTGGAAATTCTCCATCTGCAAAGATGCTTCAGATAGCGTCTGCAGCCAGCAAATATTATTATCTTAACAACATTATTCCTGAGGAAATGAGCAAGGCTCATATTGCCGGGGATGTACATATACATGATTTAGATTATTATGGCAAGACATTAAATTGCCTGCAAATAGATTTAACAGAAATGCTGCAAAAGGGCTTTAATACCGGTTACGGCTTTATTAGACCCCCAAAAAGAATTTCATCTGCAACGGCACAAGCAGCTATTATACTTCAAAGCAATCAAAATGATATGTTCGGAGGACAAAGCTTCCCGCATTTTGATAAGAGCATGGCAGAGGTTATCCGTAATCAATGCCCTGATACAAAACAAGAAGAAGTTTTCCAAGCCATGGAAGGTTTGGTTTACAACTTAAACACGATGCATAGCAGAGCTGGTGCACAGGTTCCATTCAGTAGTATAAATATTGGAACAGATACAACCGCAGAAGGAAGAATGGTTAACTTCGCTATGCTGAAGGCATTTGAGAAGGGTCTTGGTAAAGGGGAGAGTCCTATATTCCCTAATTTGGTATTTAGATTGAAGGAAGGAATAAACTTCAATCCTGGTGACCCGAACTATGATTTATTTAAATTAGCAATGGAAGTGTCATCAAAGAGAATGAATCCAACTTTCAGCTTCATGGACTCCAGCTTTAACGCTAAATATGGTGATGAAGTTGCTTACATGGGCTGCCGTACAAGGGTTATAGGCAATCGTCATGGTGAAGAGAAAGCGGGCAAGAGAGGCAATATCACACCAATTACTCTTAACCTTCCTAAATTGGCTCTTAAAACAAAGAATATTGATGAGTTTTTTGTGGAGTTGGACAACCTATTGCTGTTAGCAAGTAAGCAGTTGATGCATAGATTCAACGTTATAGCGAGCCTTAAGGTAAAGGACTTGCCATTCCTAATGGGTCAAAAGCTATACATGGGATCAGAAAATCTCAAAGATAACGATGAAATCAGAGAAGCAATCAAAAACGGCTCCTTAGGTATCGGATTTATCGGTTTGGCTGAAACTCTGATAGTCTTAACCGGAAAGCATCATGGAGAAGATAAAGCCAGCTGGGATTTAGGCTATAAGATTGTTGAGAGAATGAAGCAGGCTACTGATAGATTTGCAGAAGAATATAATTTGAATTTTGTATCTTATGCTACTCCTGCTGAAGGTACTGCCGGCAGATTTATAGAAAAAGACAGGAAAGAATTTGGCGTTATTAAGGATGTAACTGATAAGGCTTACTATACAAACTCCTTCCACATTCCTGTAAATTATAATATAAGCATATTTGATAAAATAGATTTGGA
>JARBUB010000210.1 GCA_029239905.1 Clostridia bacterium | reverse complement strand
TTACCTCTGGTCTTATTGAAAATATTTTAGAAAGCAAAAATAATATCACAAACCAAGAGACCTTATCTCAATTAAAGGATATCTACAATTCCTTAGATAAGACTGCAGAAGACTTTGCCTTAATATCCGTACGTTTTTCACCAAAAAAATCTGATGACAATCGTAACTTTATGCCTGAATTATTTCAGCTTTATGGTGATGAAATTAATAATTTACAAGGTGAATTGTTAAAGAATAATTCGCAAGGCGGCTTTGATGCCGTAAAAGATGTACTGTTTATTCGACTGGCACTTATGAATTCTGACATTCATAAAATTGTAAATATAAGTACTCCGCAGATTTCAAGCTATACATATGACCAAACTAAGCAAGTGTGGGTAAAAATGATAAACACCCTTGAATATGTGGAGGTTACTAAGGTATATAAGTTAAAATTCTCCTCCCTATTCGCCAAAAGATATTTTTTTCCATATAAAAAAAATTAGCATATGTAAGATGAATCATCGTCTTACATATGCTAATACTTTTATATAGCCTTATTCTAATCTGTTTTTTACTTCGCTGCATATTTCTTCTGCTGTTTTACCAGTGGCATTAATCACAGGAGTTTTAGTTTTTGTATCCTGCATACCCAAGAAGTTGGAATCTTGTCCCGAGGCCACTATTGCATCATATTTTTTCAAATCTCTGCTGTTGTCTTGCTTTGAATTGTTCATTACAACAGCTTGTAAATTGTTTTGTTCTAATTCTTCCTTAACATTATTTAAGGATTTTTCTATTCCTATTTTCATTTCCATACCTCCAGTCCTATAATACTTTACTTTATAATAAGGACTTTTTGAGACTTTAAGCCTCAAAATTAGTATTTGTTTCTCATTTCAATTTATGTTCTGCAATTATAAACTTTATTGGCAATTATTATAACAAGATTTTAATGAATTTTTTTGCACTATTGCAAAAAAACTACCTAGGCGTTTCAACGAGATGGAAGATAGATGCATATCGTCTGATACAAAATCGGAACCCACTGCTTATAGAAGTGGGAACATCTATTTGCCTCGTTATATTTCTTATTAACCCTTTTTGTCACTTTATGAAATAAAATTTGTCGTATATTTAGGACTATACAGTTTTCCATTTTTAATTTAAAATGGAAAATATAAACGTTGTTACGTATTCAATTTCAAAAAAGGGTGATATTCGTGAAAAAGGCCTTTAAAAAGCGAAAAAGCAATCATGCTACTTTTATGTACATACCGGAAAGTGAATCAAAGGTAGTATCGATTAGAATACCAAAATGGCTGCCTAGAGCTGTGGCTTTTGGTATTGTATTACTGCTGGCAGTTACCTCTTCCCTAATTTATATGACAAATTCATTAAATGATAAGTACAGCAGCAGCAAGCATGAAATTTCCTCCTTGGCAGCCATAAATACTGCTCAAAAGGGAGAAATCGAAAAGCTGCAAAACGATACCGTACAAATTCATCAGCAGCTGGAGGAAAACATCAAGGCCTTGAATCAAATTAAAGAAATTGTTGGTATAAAAAAGACCACCGAAAATGAAGCAGAAACTAAAGCAGTACAACCTGCGACAATAGATGCATCGAAAGAAAGCTCTGACAATTCACTGCAGCAGATAGATCAGATTAAAACTTCATATAAAGAACTGTCCACAAAGCTTCTATCACAGCGTCAGCTTATAGACAGTTCTATGGCTACCATAAAGAAACAAGTGACATATTTAAACGCCAAGCCTTCAATAAGTCCAGTAAACACTAGAATTACCGCTAATTATGGAACCAGAAAAAATCCATTTACCAATAGAGGTTCAGAGTTTCACCCAGGTATGGATTTTGCCGGTGAAACCGGTACTCCTATCAAAGCTACGGGAGACGGTGTGGTTATATTTTCAGGCTGGCAGTCAGGTTACGGCAACGTTATTATTCTTTCCCATGGTTATGGGCTTACAACTCTATATGGACATAACTCAAAGCTTTTAGTCAAAAAGGGTGATAAGGTTAAGAAAGCTCAGATCATAAGCAAAATGGGAAGCACCGGACGAAGTACAGGTCCTCACCTTCATTACGAAGTCCGCCTAAACGGCAATTTGGTAAATCCTTCAAAATACTTAAATAATTAATGAATAAGGGGATGTCAAGATGTTTAACAAAGGAAATAAATCAGAAATACTAAATACAGAAAAAGTAGATACGATTATAGGTCTCAGTACCAATATAGAGGGTACTATCAGAGCAACCGGAACTTTAAGAATAAATGGAAATGTAACTGGAGAGCTTATCATAACCGGCAATGTGATTATTGGGGATTCAAGCATCATACAAGGAAATATAAAGGCTGAAAATGTATACGTAGCAGGTACAGTAAATGGCAATGTAACTGCATCTGGCCAACTTCAGCTGACGTCTACCGCCAAGATTATAGGAGATGTGGATGTCAAAAATATTATTATTGACGAAGGTGCTGTTTTCGAAGGTCACTGCAAAGCTGTTCCAAATGAAGGCAGCATAAAAAAAGAAAAAGGCAAGGATAATATCAGCATTGCCTAGAACCTAAAGCTCTGCACCTTAAGTGGCGCAGAGCTTATATTTTGTACAGATACCATTTGCAGGTATCTATTTCAAAGCGTATTTCAAAGGGCTTTGCTTGGCCTCTCATGATACTTTCACAAGTATATTTAATCATGCGGTTGCCTGCAAATTTATCTAAATCCTTCTTAAGTATCTTATCTACTTTTATAACAGCCATTTCCTGCTGCTCATCTAGGCATCGGAATTTTATGGGGGCTGGATTACCCTCCATATCAAACCAGGCGATAACCTCTATAGGCTTTCTTACACACTTCATAAATAACTCACTCCTACAAAATACTGCTCATTACGGGATAATCCTCTGCTCCTGCTCCACCGGTCATAGGCGAAAATTCTCCATCTAAAAATACCCCTCTCATTACAGAGCTATTGCCATATTTATATCTTATATCGTCTATGGCGCTGTCTAATGCATTTTTCTTGTCTTTATCCTGGGCATCGAAAAACGAGGGCTGTATAAACTCATCGCTGCAAAGATCTGTAATTCGTACCCCTAGATGCCTTATCTTCTCACCCTTCCAGCACTCTTTAAAAAGCTCCACAACATTCTTGTATATCTCATTGGTAATGCTGGTGGGGGAAAAAAGCTTTCGCTGATGAGAATAATTCTCCAAATCAGAATTTCTTATCTCCACAGACACTACCCTGCAGCAGCTGTGAGCCGTCCTCAGTCTCAAGGCAACAGATTCTGTAAGGGAAAGTAAGTATCTGTAACATCAAATCTGATGGTGGTGCTATTTCCGATTCCCTTCATCTGCAGAAAATACCCCGACTGAACCGGTGATTCATCTATGCCATTGGCATAACACCATATTACAGTGCCAAAGCTTTTTAATTTGTAATTCAAAAGCTTGCAATCGGTATTGGCTAACTGCCCTATGGTGTGTATGTTAAGCAGATATAATTTTTTCTTCGTTTGCCTGCCCACCATGAACAAATCTTCCACAGGCAGGGTCCACATCTTCTGCGGTATTTCATGGGGATAAATCGTATGCACCATGTCAGGCTTTTTCAAATCACCCGCTACCTTGGCAGTAAGCTTATTGCAGCCTATCCCCACATTTACGGTGAAACCCAGCTCATGCTTTATTCTATCCTTGATCATATGCGCCGCTTCCACAGGCTCTCCAAAATGCTTTTCCATCCCTGTATAATCTAGAAATACTTCATCGATAGAAAATCTTTGTATCTTGGGAGAATACTCCTTTACCAGTTCATAAAGTGCATTGCTGCATTTCATATAAAGCTCATAATTAGGCGGTACGCTGACTAGGTTAGGGCATTTTTGCCGTGCCTGCCACAGCACCTCCCCTGTTTGTATGCCATAAGCCTTAGCAGGAGTGCTTTTGGCTAATACGATACCATTTCTAGCTTCCCTTGAACCGCCCACTACAGAGGGAATTTCGCGCAAATCAACAGCATCACCCTTTTGCAGATTATACACTGCCTGCCAGGACAAAAAAGCAGAATTTACATCTATATGCATTATAATTCTAGGATATTTGCTGCTGCTCATACTATCACTCTTTCGGAGGCCAACGAAGCCTTATCTATATATTATACGAACATACGTTCGATTTTATTATAGCACCTTTTACCAAAAAGTAAAAGAATTACTTCTGTTGGAAACAAAAGCAGGATTTGATTTTCATCAAATCCTGCTTTCGGGTGCTAGCTTACTTTGTGGCGTTTATATAGTTATCCAGTATCTTTGATACCTCAGCTCTGGTGGTCAGGCTCTTAGGCTCAAACAAATTACCGGGTTTACCTGTCATGATCTTCATATTGTAAATTAGCTTTACTGCACTTTTAGCATAAGAGCTTACTTGACTATCATCGGCAAATGCAGGCTCTATAAGTGCTGCATAATCTATATTGGCTACCTCTAAAGCACGTTCCATTATCGTTGCAGCATCTTGTCTTGTTATGGGATCATTAGGCTTGAAATAGCCTTGGGCATCTCCCTTAATCAGCTTATATGCGGCAGCTGTTTTAATGAATGAAGCATAGTCACTGCTGTCTTTTACATCCTTAAAGGTTATACTGCTAGTTTGAGGATCAAGCTTAAGCGTATTTACCAAATAAGCTGCAAATTCAGCTCTGGTGATGTTATCTAAGGGCTTGTATAGTTCAGGTTGTTTGGCAAATAA
This sequence comes from Clostridia bacterium, assembly GCA_029239905.1. Taxonomy (GTDB): domain Bacteria; phylum Bacillota; class Clostridia; order Lutisporales; family Lutisporaceae; genus GWB2-37-7. Next base: position 3,810 of record JARBUB010000210.1, on the reverse strand, counting down.
AATACCGCTGCTGTAAAGCTGATTAATATATTCCTTAGCCCAATTGTTATTTATGTCTGTAAATGCATAGGAATCAGAAATGTTGTTTACAGGCATTACAGCCTGCTGTCCAATCTTTATGTCCACACTGGTTGAGTTATAGTAGGAATAGCTTATGCTTACATCACTTCTAAACTTGTTTTGCAGATAACCATAAAGCAAATGTATTTCATCCGTCTTTAAATTGGCAAAATAATCACTATTTGGAGTCCTGACTCCATTATATGTATATATGAATGTGGGTTCAACGGGTATCCAACCTACCATGGGCAGATAAAATTCCGCCCAAGCATGGGCTTTATCGGAAATATCGTTCCATGCTTCCTGCTTCAAGGGTTCATCTATCCAATAACCCGTAACTACTCTAGCCGGTAAATTCAACGCTCTGCTTATGGCCGTAAATAATGTGGCATACTCATCACATACGCCCCTGGCAGTCTTTATTGCACTTAAAGCTCCCTTATTTGCGTACTTAGTATTCAAGTCATAGGTTATATAGGTATTTACAAAGTCATATATATCCTTTGCAAGCTCTACCTTGGTACTGCTTAAATCAAAATCAGATGCTTTGGTTTTAATCTCCAAATCAGTTGATTCCACTTTATTTCCGGCCTCAATATATTGATTGCTATTTATATTCTCCCGAAACTCTGCATAATCAGCGCCCATATTGTATATGTCCTTAGAATAAGATATTCCGCCGTTTATTACTTCTTTTTCCACAGTTATGGTTTTGGTTTCCTTCGGTTTAATTTTATCTATAATAATCTCTGCATAGATATTTCCCGAGGAATCTACATAAGTGTATTTTGGCCAAGGTGTGACCTTATAGCTTAGATTTTTCTGATATGGAGAATTACTGACTGCCCCAATCAATATGGTTGTCTTAACAGAAAAAGCTTCATTACTTCCTGTATTTATCAGTTCATATACATTTTTTAGTTTATAACCCTTAGGCTCCAAAACCTTATAATAATCTGTTTCATCCGCATTTGCCACAGGCAGCATTATGAGCTGCAGCAGCATAACTATAATGACCAATAATAAAATAGGCTTCTTATTATTCAATAATAAATCCTCCTGTAAACTAGATATCTACAATATCGCCTCTGTTTTCAATTTCCATTCTCTTTACAACGTCATATACAAATTCCAGCTTTTCATCAAATATCTTTTTAGATATCTCAAAATTAAGTAAAGACCTATTTTTCGCAGCCATATCTATAAATTCAGTGCGATAATAGTCTATAGAGGAATTCATATCCTTATCCTCTATTGCATAGTAATTAAAGTTCATCCAGAGCTCAATAGTACCGAAGTGATCCAGTAAATCCGCATCCTGCAGCAGCATTTCATAGTCATTGTACTCTCTTTTCTTCCTTGCAGCATGGCAATGAATAATTTCAGAGATCTGATCAGCTTCCTCTTCCGTGCATAAATCCTTAAGCATTTCACTTGAAAGTATTGCCCCATATTTACTGTGAGGCTCTATGCCCTTTGCCACATCATGAAAGTACGCTGCCACCTGAAGTATCTCGTCCTTAGAATTATCTTCAGGAAGCACCAGCTTTCTCAAATTTATAACCAGGTTTGCTACCCTAGCCCCATGATAATATATAAAACCCGTTTCTCTGTGGTGATGAGCCTTTCTACTGCCTAGGTTTTCAAAGGCCCTTTGCTTAATCAATCTTAAATCCATCTTTACCTCCAAAAACTTTTCGTATATATAATTATACGGATTTGTGCCTGATTTGTCTAATTATTCTTAAAGTTAAACAGGGCATCTGCGCCTATGCAAATGCCCTGTTTGGCCACTACTTCTATATACTTTTAATAGCCTTTTCAAACCTGTTTCTTAATCTTTCTTCACCCATTACATCTAAAATTTCGTATAGGTCAGGAGTGTTTTTGCGTCCAGAGATTGCAACTCTTATTACACTCATAAAGTCTCCGATATGACCTTTATAGCTTTCTTTGTCCTTCTTGTAAGTCTTGGCATCTCTCGCAAAGCCTAGCTTTTCTGCTGTATCCTTGGCTCTTTCAAACCATGTATCCTTATCGTCAGCCTTATTATAGGCATCCTTATAAGCTTGCAATACCGATATTACAACATCATTCGTCATATTTTCAGGGAACTCATAGCCGTCCTTTGTACATTCTTCAAACCAAGAGTCATAGAAGTAGCCTAAATAACCTCTTACATCAGACCACTTAGCGATATCCTTCCTTGGCTTTTCTACCCCTCTTTCAATACCCAAAATTGCCTTTGTATAAGCCTCATTATTCTTCATTTGCTCTGCCAATTCTGCATCAAACTGCAGCGCCCATTGAAGAGTCATGTCATAGACCTTATCAGCATTCATCAATGCAACGCGGTCCTTGCTGATGTCTGTCAGCTTGACTAAATCAAACAATGCTCCGCTTGTTCCCATCTTAGATAAATCAACTGTAAATTCCTTGTTTGAAGCGGTTGGATTCGCCATTCTCCACTCTTCGTAATTTGAGTTAATTAGGTTCAATAGATATTCCCTAACTGATTCTGCTGGAAAGCCAACTTCATGATAATAGCTCACAGCTGCTTCAGGATCTTTTCTCTTACTAAGCTTTCTCTTGGAGGTACCATCCATCTTAAGCACAGGAGATACATGTGCAAAATAAGGTTTTTCCCATCCAAGCACTTCAAAAAGCTGAAGATGTATCGGTGCAGAGGGTAGCCATTCATCTGCTCTAATTACATGAGTCGTTCTCATCAAATGATCGTCTACTGCATGAGCAAAATGATAGGTAGGTATTCCGTCGGACTTTAAAAGTACTATATCCTGCTCATTCTCGGGCATTTCTACATCACCCTTTATTAAATCAGCAATTACTATTCTGTTTTCTGGCTTTCCAGGAGATTTAAGTCTTAATACAAAATCCTTACCCGTATTAAGTTCAGACTTGATTTCATCAAAGCTTGCATTTCTATGTCTTGCCCACTGACCATAGTAACCTGGATTTTGTTTTAACTCCTCCTGCTTTGCCCTTATTTCATTCAGTTCTTCTTCGCTGCAAAAGCAAGGATAAGCCATCCCTTTTTCTACTAACATCTTTGCAAAGGTTTGGTATATCTCTTTCCTCTCACTTTGCTTATAAGGTCCATATATTCCTTTTTCACTGCTTTCACCAGTCATACCCTCATCAAAAACTACATCAAAGCTTTTTAAAGAGCTGATTATCTCCATTACTCCGCCTTCTAGTTCACGCTTTTTGTCTGTATCTTCAATCCTTAGAAAGAATACACCATTGCTCTGATGAGCCATTCTTTCAGGTATCATAGCAGCATACAGCGCGCCAGTGTGCAGATATCCTGTCGGACTAGGAGCAAATCTAGTAACCTTCGCCCCGGCCGGCAAGTTTCTCTGCGGGTACAAATTCTCATAGTACTCCGCATCTTTGTCTATATGGGGAAATAACAAATCCGCCAATTGCTTGTTTTGATCCATCTTTCATCATCCTTTTCTATTTTTTTAAAATAAAAGGCCCTTCATCCTAAATAGGACGAAAGACCTTACTTCCGCGTTACCACCTAAATTGATACAACTTGCAGTATAAAATACCTATTGCATCCTCTTAAACCCGTTAACGGTGGGCACCGTTTATGCTCCAAGGCTTCCTTCAACAGCTTATATGCCAAGTTTCCACCAAGTATATAACATAGTATATACACCCCTCGGCTCTCTAAAAAACAAGTACTGTCTACTCTTCCTCTTCACTGCATTTATTATCTTT
>JARBUB010000209.1 GCA_029239905.1 Clostridia bacterium | reverse complement strand
TATTATGATCTGCGCTTCAATTCTGAAATAATGCAAAATGCAATGGAGATTCCAGTCTTCGATATTGAGTGGGATAAATATAACTTTATGTATTACGCTACAATGATCAGAAAGGAACTGGGAAGGCTCAAAAGAGTAAACGTAGACTACTTAATATATCATCAGATGAAACATCTTAAGGAAACACTAAAAGATAAACTGGCAGTATCTGTTGGGGTAACGAATATTGGCAAGTTAGGCAACGAGCCCTACTATGAAAGTATGGAAGAATTCTCAAAAGATATTGGCATACTGAAAGAATGTGGAGTAGAGGACTTCTCACTTTTTAGCTTAGATGGAATAATGCAGGAGAACAGGCTAGAGGATTTCTTGTGGGCAATGAATAATGCAGAGCCTACTAAACCAGATTATTGTAGAAAGGTTATTAGAAATGAGGCTCTGGCTAAAATTCTTTTGAAAATTGGAAATGCATACTATGGCTTATTTTAACTACAAAATATTTAGAATATTTTGTAGTTTTTCTATATATTTAGTCGAATCATAATGATATAATTTAAATAGAAAAATATGTATATTTTATCGGGGGATTTTAATATTACTTTAGCTGTCATTTAGGGATCAAAATATTATAATGGGATTTGTATTTCAAATTGAAATGCAAAATAATAGGAGACTGATATGAAAGTAGTTAATATGCCACTTAGTAAATTGTATGTAGGTCTAGCTTTATATGAGGATGTATATAACACCTTAGGGGCATTCATTCTTTCGAAAGGTACAATAATAGCAGAACACCATATTAGCAGATTGATGATGAATAAGGTGGAGCGGGTAAAGGTTTTAGTTGAAGAGGAAAACTCACCTGAAGACACTCAGATCCCCAGCATAACAAGCATATATGATAAGGTCAAAATTAAGTCATTTAGAACAAAATACATACAGCAGGTTGATGAGGTTACCCTGGTTATTAAAGCGATAGGCCAGGGCTCTTATGTTAATATTAATGAAATTCATAATATCAGCAAACATATAATGCATGAATTCGATACATTGTCTGATGTAGTAAACTACCTGCATTTGGTAAAGCCCCTTGATGATTATACATATGCTCATTCGTTAAATGTATCACTAATGGCAATTATTATAGGTAAATGGATGGGCTTTAATGAAAAGCAATTAGATGAAATCGCAATAGCAGGGCTATTGCATGATTTAGGAAAAACAAAAATATCTCAAGAATTGCTTTCGAAGCCAGGGAAATTGACACCTAAGGAATTTGATGAAATAAAAAAGCATACAGTACTAGGCTTTATGATGGTTGAGAAAGCTATCAATATATCACCGGATATAAAATATGCAATTCTTATGCATCATGAAAAAATTGATGGAACGGGGTATCCAACAGGAGCTACAGAAAATCAAATTCCATTATATGCAAGAATTATCGCTGTTGCGGATATATATGATGCAATGACATCTAACCGAACATACCGAGATAAACTTTGTCCTTTTGAGGTCATAAAGGATTTCGAAATGCAAACATATGGGAAATTAGATACAGAGGTGCTTTCTGTATTTCTTAAAAACATTGCAAATTCATATTTAGGAGATTTTGTTGAATTAAGCAGTGGTGAAATAGCGGAGGTTATATTCATAAATCCAAATAGAATATGGCAGCCTATAGTAAAGTCTGGAAATGATTTTATAGATTTATCCAGTAGAGAGGAAAGCTCGAATTATATTAAGCAAATCATTTAAATATAATTTAACGTATAGAATCGTAGTGCTCCTAGGGGTTGAATATAGAATCTACAACGAGGAGCATATTGGCAAACCTACGATAATCAGGCTTTTTCTTAATAAATTACTTGAAGACATATAAAAGGTTTAGAATAAGTTTAAATTAATATTTAAGTCTCATGCTATAAAATGACAAATAGTATGGGGCTTTTTTAATTTCTTGCTGCAGAACATGTGTATTGGTAATAAATGATTGATTTATGCAGATAATAATAACCAAATAAATATAAAAGGCGAGTGACTGTTTTGAAAAAAAGAGGCTTAATCTTGGCAGTAATTGCTGTAGGAATTGCTATTGCAGTAAATGCTTTTACATATACCAGTATCTTAAATGGCTCAAACACAATGCTGAATTTGATAAAGAAACTAGATTTTGCATATGTTACTCCTAAAACTTATATAAATCTGGCTGAAAGGCTGCAGAAAAAGCCTAACCAGAATAATATAAGACAGATTGAGAGCATAATTACTAGTAAATCAGACGAATTTGTGGAAGCAGCTTTTCAGGCAGATAGCAGAACCATGAATAATTTGCTGGACTCAAGTGCGAAATATGTTAAATCTAAGGATGGCTCCAGCTTCATAAGATATATAGGAGAGGGGATACACGTTGAGGGATATATGGCTACCGATAAAAAATTACTTAACGCCAAGCCTCGATGGCATGTTCTGGAAGATGATAATACCGTAACCTGCAGCATGGAAATCTATATTAAGGATATGAAATATCCACAGCTTTGGTATTTGCATTTTAAACAAGTAGGGAAAGATTGGAAGGTATATATGCTGGAAAATGATATATAAGGATTTTCAAGGGGTGTAAAAGAAAGACTCTACAGCATCGGCTTAAGAGTCTTTCTTTTATGCTGAATATATAACAAATTCATGGTAAAATTAACTAAATAGCTATTATCTATTATTTATCATACAGCGAGGTTAAAATGGAGATTTTCAGAATAAGCGACAATATTCTCAAAGAAGTAAGCTTTAAAGAGTTTGAAAAAGGTAAAGATCAGCACTTTTGGATTATTAGCGAGCCAGAGGAAATACTTCAGCATAATTACTTTTTTAAATTTCATCAATCAACTATCGACGAGTGCATGAGCAGCAAGCAGCATACTAGATTAGAAGACTATGATGATTTGAATTTTGGAGTAATTAACATTATTGATCATACCGAGAATTGGTTTCAAGCAAAGGAGATTAATTTTTATATTACAGCAAATTACTTGGTCTTTGTATCAAAGGGTAAGAACAAGCTCATTGAACAGATAAAAAACGAAATTGGGCAGAATGGAAAGGAATCAGCAAATTACAGCATTAGTGAGTCGAAAATTTTATATATGCTGTTAGATAGATTGACTTCCATGGATAGTATTATATTGAAAAAAATCGAATCTGGTATCGCTGCTCTTGAGGAACAGGTATTATCAGGGGTTGAAAAGGATTTTACGGCAGAGATTATTAAACTTCGAAAGCAATTGCTTTACTTGAAGCGATATTATGAGCCACTCATCGATATTGCGGAAGATTTGGAGGAAAATGAAAACGGCTTGATTGATCCAGGGGCAATCAGGTATTTTAAAATGTTAATTAATAGAATTCACAGATTAAATAATAATGTAATGCACCTTAGAGATTATGTAACCCAAGTTAGAGAGGCTTATCAAGCTCAGGTGGATATAAAGCTTAATAAGACAATGAAGCTCTTCACTGTTGTAACGACTATATTTCTGCCTCTGACACTAATCGTGGGCTGGTATGGGATGAATTTCACGCATATGCCAGAGCTAAGATCGGTATACGGCTATCCGTCTGTAATAGGTTTGAGTTTAGCCGTGGTTGCTGTTTGCTTGGTATATTTCAAGAGACATGATTATTTGTAAAAATATAAGTTCTACGCTCAAAGTGAAGTATTGAGAAAGAGTGCTTATATTACACACATAGTACTCACCTCGTTTTGTACTTAACTGCTTATACTGATGAAAAATCTTACCGGTGCAAATCTGACCTCCTTGTCAGGTTGCCCCGCTGCTGGCATCCGTGCCAGCAATTACAGATTTTTCAAACAGTATAAGCAGAGTACAAATACGAGTCTCATAAATGTGTGACATATAAGCACTCTTTCTCTTCATAATATGTATCCGCTCGATGAAATAAATGATAAGGTCTATATCGACTAAGCACTAGTTGTGGATTAGAAAGGTTCAAGTCATGAGGAACTATATAAGATTTGCACCTGTACTCTGCAAAGCAATGATAGAAACTACGTAAGGCTGGCACGGACGCCAGCCTAGTCGCATTACGTAAGGTAGGGCATGGATGCCCGTTATGCGGCGTTAGGAGTTTCATCATTGTGAGCAGCTAGTACAGTCAAATCGGATATCTGTGCAGAAAGACTTGTTCTTTCTTATTCACAACGCACTCTCAATCAAAAACCATTATAAACATAAGAACTCTTCCACTTTGTTATATTGACGACGTCAGTAGGGACACACTACATAACCTGCAGTATATAACATTTCAAGTATAATGACTCACTAGAGCCTAGAAGCATCGGATGGTCCTTTGCCTGGGTGCGGAATTCTACCTGGCGCACCATTTTCTTGGCATCGCGCGCTGCGTCCTGCAGCATCTCCTCAAATAAGTTAGGAACCATATAATGCGAGCATGAGCAGGTAATAAGGAAGCCACCTGGTTTGACTAACTTCATGCCTCTAAGATTGATTTCCTTATACCCTCTATAAGCGCCTTCTAATGCAGATTTCGTCTTGCAGAAGGCAGGGGGATCAAGTATTACCACATCGAATTTCTCATTATTTACTTGCAGTTCCTTTAAATAATCAAACACATTGGCCACTACACCTTTAATCTTGTGCTGTAAGCCGTTTAACTCTGCGTTTCTATTTACATATTCTATGGCATGCTCTGAAATATCTACAGCTGTAACTTCCTCTGCTCCGTAATATGCCGCATGCATGGCGAAGCCCCCTGTATGTGTAAATGTATCCAATACCCTTGCACCCTTTACCAAAGGTCTAAGAGCCGCTCTGTTCTCTCTTTGATCTAAGAAATAGCCTGTCTTTTGGCCGCTTGCAATATCAACCATCATCTTTATTTCGTTTTCAGTTATTTCAACATTAGTATCAAATTCTTCACCAATGAAGCCCTTTTGCTGTTCTAATCCTTCTTTTTCTCTGATCGGCACATCATTTCTTTCATAAATACCCTTGGGTTCAATGATTTCCTGAAGAAGCTCGATTATGATATCCTTATATTTTTCAATTCCAAGGGAGAGGGTTTGAACGCTCAAATAATCTCCGAATTTATCAACAATCAATGCTGGTAAAAAGTCTGCTTCGCCAAATATTACCCTGCAGCTGCTTGTATCAACCAACCTTTTTCGATACTCCCAGGCATCTGTTATACGTTTTCTAAAGAATTCTTTATTAATTTCCTC
>JARBUB010000208.1 GCA_029239905.1 Clostridia bacterium | reverse complement strand
TCTCCAATAATCTTCAACCATTCTTATTTAATTCCAAAGTATATTCTATTTGGAATTGCCGGTTTAGTCAATGTAAATGTTAACCAAATACGTTATATCCAGCACTAGCCACCCTATTCCAAATAGAACTTCGGGATTTACTGCTACATATTCTGTTTTAAAAGTACCTTTGAGGGTGGGAATAGCTTTCTTACTGACTGCTGCTTTATAAAATTAAAGAGAAAGAGAATACTCAGATAAATTTCATTTGCGGGCATATATGCCAATACAGATTTATATGCATAAGATATATAAAAATAAAATAAAGGGGTAGTTTAGATGATAGCTGAAAGCATCCTGGATGTCATTGGCAATACGCCTATGGTTTGCCTAAAAAAACTATCAGAGTTGAATATTTTTGCTAAGGCAGAATATCTGAACCCTGGTGGAAGTATCAAAGATAGGGTTGCCAAATATATGATTGAAAAGGCGGAAGAGAGGGGAATATTGAAATCGGGCATGACAATCATGGAACCTACTTCGGGTAATACGGGAATAGGCATAGCTTTAGTTGGCGTCCAAAAAGGATATAGGGTTGTGATTGTTATGCCGGAAAATATGAGCGAGGAAAGGAAAAAGATTATATTAGCTTTGGGTGCAGAGCTTATCCTGACCAATGGGTCAGAAAGCATTGGCGGATCAGTGGCAGAAGTTGAGAGACATAAGTTAAGAGATCCTAATATTTTTATACCACAGCAGTTTGAGAATCCTGATAATCCCCAAATTCATTACCTTACAACAGCCTCAGAAATATGGGAACAAATGAAGGGTAAGGTTGATGTCTTTGTTTCCGGGTTAGGCAGTGGAGGAACGCTGGGGGGAATCGGCAGATTTATTAAAGAAAAAAATCCGAAGGCTAAGATCATTGCAGTAGAACCTAAAAATGTATCAGCTCTTCTCGGGCATGAGCCGGGATTGCACAAAATTCAAGGAATCGGCGATGGCTTTATACCTAAAGTTCTAGATGTAAGCCTCATAGATGAAGTTATTGAAGTTACAGACGATGATGCAATTAACACAGCCAGAGATTTGGCTAGAGTCCAGGGCATTCTGGCAGGGACTTCATCAGGTGCCAATGTCTGGGCTTCTATTAAGATTGCACAAAAGTATGGCGTGGATAAAAACATTGTAACTGTTTTACCTGACAGAGTTGAAAGATATTTTAGTACATCTCTGATATAATTGAAAGCTTATTCGGTTTAGTAGCCCTTATACCTAAAACAAAAAAGGAATGGACACTCATATTGTAAAGCGCCATTCCTTTTTACTTCTATGCGATCTTAACAACAGTTCCAACTCAAACGTATTTAATTAGATCTAAAATATCCTTATTATGCATTCTGATACATCTATTGGATACTGCTTACCAATAGATGAGGGGTTATGTGTATGCCATAGTCACCATAGGGTTCATCGGGACCTAGCCATCTTACACCAAATGGCCCACCGGGATTTACTGCTGCATTTTCTATTTAAAAAGTACCTTTGGGTATGGGAGAGGAAGATTTTCCGAAGGCTACGATGTCCAGGTAAAAATTATAGCGATACTATAAAATAATATTACTTATGATATGGTGAACGGTATAAATAAAGAACCCAAAAGAAAGTTTTTAATACTATATGCTCTATACACAAGCCATGTTGACACAGTCGTGTTGATAGTGAGGAAATAGATTGATTTCAAGGGTTTTCAAGGATTATATTAAAAAGTAAAGTGTGTTTTATCTTCCCTCAGACTAATGTTTGAGGAAATTTTTTGTTAAGGGGGGGGCGTACTTATACGCAGAAATAAAGAAATATACAAAATAAAACAGGTTGTTGTGTATTTCTTGCTCCATACAATCTTGACGCTGGTAATATTTGGTGTTACAATCTTAACGGTGTCAAGATTGTGTTGGAGGTATACAAATGCAAAATAGACAATATCATCATGGAGATTTAAGGAATTCACTCATTGAAGCTGGCATCGAACTTATTAATCGAGAAGGAACAAGCCAACTCTCATTACGAAAAGTAGCTGCATTATGTGGTGTAAGTCAGGCAGCCCCTTACAGTCACTTTCAAAGCAAGGAAGACTTGCAGGACGCGATACGGGATTATGTAATAGTGCAATTTATGGAAGTGCTTGAGAATTCTATTAAAGACTGTACGGATCAGAATAATCCACGCTTGCTTATTCAAATGGGCAAGAATTATGTGATGTTTTTCATTAAGAATCCTCAATATTTTCCGTTTGTTTTTTCCCAGCAATGCATGGAGGTAAATCTATCATTGGATGGCGATGATACGAGGAATTTTCCTCCTTTTCAGCTTTTGAAAACCAAGGCTGTTCCAATTTTGAGCAAACTCGGAATGTCAAAAGAAAAAATGGAAGATGCCATCATATCAATGTGGGCTACCGTACATGGGCTTGCTTCCATTGCAACAATGAAAAATGTTCATTACAACAAGGACTGGGAAACAAAGATTGAAGATATTATCTGGAACAAATAAGGTATTAACTGTTTGGTTATAGATGAGGAGCTGACATGTAAAATGACAAACAAAAATATAAAGAAACCAATTAATAAATCATTTATCCGAAGGGTGGTGCGAATGATGTTAACTATATTTGCTATTTCACTTGCCTGTGTATTTATTCTTGTAGGTGTCCTGTTGGTAAGGAGTTCCGGAAAACCTGAACCCTTTCTGGACGAAAAAGGTAGACCACTGGCGGGCAGCATTTCTGAAAAAATCTATGTAAACATCAACGGGATGGAGCAGGGGATGTTTATCAAGGGTAAGGATAAAACGAAGCCAGTGCTGCTTTTCTTGCATGGGGGTCCGGGTATGCCCGAGTACGCCGTTGGCCGGAGATATCCTATGGTTCTTGAGAACAATTTTACCGTCTGCTGGTGGGAGCAGCGTGGTGCCGGACTTTCCTACAATTCAGATATTCCGCTTGAGACAATGACATTCGAGCAATTGATATCCGACACAATTGAGGTAACTAATTACCTCCGCAAGCGCTTTGGCCAGGAAAAGATTTACCTCATGGCTCATTCGGGGGGAGCCTTTATTGGTATTCAAGCAGCGGCAAAGGCACCGGAGCTATACCACGCCTACATTGCCATGGCACAGATTACAAATCAGCTCGAATCGGAAAAGTTGGCATATAAATATATGTTTGAACAGTTTGCGAGGAATGAGAACAAAAGAATGTTTCATAAGATTGAGAAATATACGATCGATGAGATGAACACACCTTCATACTATGCCTTGCGTGACGAAATGATGCACAAGCTTGGCATCGGTACAACGCATCATATGAAATCTGTAATCAGTGGCATTTTTTGGCCCGTAATGCTGCACGATGAGTACACTCTGAGTGAAAAGATAAATATCTGGCGGGGTAAATTTTTCAACACAAAAACTGCTAACCTGTGGAGCGAGTTGGTCGTAACAGATTTAACCAATAAGGTACAGAAGCTGGACATTCCTGTCTACTTTTTTCATGGGATATATGATTATACTGTATCCTACACTTTAGCAAAGGACTATTTTAATAAACTGCAGGCACCCCTTAAAGGTTTTTACACCTTTGAGCAATCCGCCCACAGCCCTCTGTTTGAGGAGCCTGAGAAGATACAGCGTATTATACGGGAGGACGTGCTGACAGGGGTTAATAACCAGACCGACCTAAAGTAGGCGATTAAACACAGAAGATTTAAGCATTTATCAGGAGTAAAATATAAAGTGAGGTTTTATAGATGAATAAGTTCTTATTGGATATAGGTACAAAGAAGCTAGAAGTCAAAAAAAGTGGAACTACAGGTCCGATCATAATCATAGAAACCGGGATGGGTGTATCAATGTATGATTGGCACGAGGTCATTCGTGTTCTTGAGAAGACTGCAACAGTAATCGCATATCATCGCTCTGGCTATGGAGAGAGTAGTCCTGTCTCAGATGAAAAAAGGGTTATATCGGATATTACGAATGATTTGCACTTGTTAATACAGCATATGAATATATCTGAGCCTATTATTTTAGTAGCACACTCCTTTGGAGGCGTCTGTGCACAGCATTTCGCAATACAGTATCCGGATCTAATAAAAGGTATTGTTCTGGTAGATGCTTCGCCAACTGATTATACCAGCATAGAGCAGTTAAAAAGTCAGCTGCCTGTCATAAATGAGAGATATAATAGCAGCAAGGTAATAGAAAGGTTTAATGGATTTGCATCAAAAACTTATGAAGAATTAAGGGAACTATTCAAGCCTAGATTGATGCCAGGACAGGAGAAGCTTATAGAGGATCTTCAAAGAAGTATTTTGGATTTCGGCATAAGTCCAATGTTATATAAAGCTATGGCAAATGAACTAAATAATATTATTAATAGTAAGCTTTCAGCGGAAGATCTAATTAAATTCCCTCAAGTTCCATTAAGAGTTTTGGTCAGAGATAGGACAATTGAGATTAATAAGCTCGTTGACGCAGGAGTCCCCTATTCAGAAGCGGAACAATTGGAAAATCTAGTACAAACTCTTATCCGTGAACAATCAGATCTTTCAAAGAAAGGTAAGCTGATAGAAGCTAAGCAATGTGGACATACTATTTACCGTGAAAACCCTGATATTGTCATACTTGCTATCCAACAAGTAATTGACGATATAATATGAGGATATATGCTAACTAGAACACATCATTCATTGTGAGGCAGTTGCGTTGGTGGTTAGAAGTTAAGAGAGAATTTCCACAAACTAAATATATTGAACAAAAGGGATATGATTAGTAAAACATAAATAATCTTCATTTTCATACCAATTCCTCAATCCTAGTATTAATCTATATAGAAACCTTTAATAATCATGCAGATAATATCCCCCCCATTTCAGATTTATTATGAAACCACAGAAGTAAGTCGAGATGAAGTGTTTACTAAGGTTTTAAGCACTTATCTCAACTCTTAAAAGTTAAATAAAGGTAATTATATGCTTGCGTCGAATTGAATAAAAAATGCCATGAAAAGGGGATAGTTGCTTTGGACGTTACAACAAAACAAGCAAGACACATTATAAATTCATTGAAAAATGGCGTTGTCCCAAAAGAAGGTCACGAGCTGTTCCGTATTGGGAGGGAAGCAGAAATAAATGAACTATTGAGATGTATGGACTATATTTCAGAGAGCAACAGTATGGTTAAGTTTATAGCTGGAGATTACGGAACAGGCAAATCATTTT
>JARBUB010000207.1 GCA_029239905.1 Clostridia bacterium | reverse complement strand
GTTTTGAAACACTTGCTTCTGCAACGGCTATGATTAAGTATGCCCTGCATAAAATGAACACTGATTATCCGAATTCAAGCCTTAGAAGTATATTTGAAAAAAATGGTCAGCTTGAAGCAAAGGATATATTCGACCAAGCCGAGCGCAGAGATGAATTGGCAGTAGAAACAGTACATAGGACAGCAAGGTATATGGCAATAGGAATAGCGAACATTTACAACATTCTAGATCCTGAGATTATTGCAATTGGCGGTGGGGTATCCAAGGCTGGAGACAGCTTCTTTGATTTGATACGAAGCAAAGTCAAGACAATGACTTTGGTGGATAGTGAAAGTATAAATTATGGCAGAATTGTCAGAGCTGAGCTAGGCAATGATGCAGGGATTGTCGGAGCAGCATTTTTAAGTAAACAGGCATAAGCTATGAATGGAATGGAGGACGAATACATGGAGAAGCTTAAATTAGATTACAGTAAGGCTATGATAAAGCCCTATGAAATTGAAAATTTGCAGTACCAAATAAAAACAGCGCATAACCAGCTTCATAACAAGACTGGTGCAGGCAACGAGTTTTTGGGTTGGGTAGAGCATCCTATAAGCTATGATAAAAAGGAATTTGAAGAAATACAAACTGCGGCAGAAGAAATAAGAAGTAATTCTGATGTCCTAATTGTTATAGGTATTGGAGGCTCATACTTAGGAACAAGAGCGGCTATAGAGGCTCTAGGTCACTCTTTTAATAATATGCTGCCAAAATCCAAAAGAAAAGGACCCGCAGTATATTACTTAGGCAACAATATCAGCAGCACCTACATGAATCATTTACTGGAGCTAATTGAAGATATGGATGTCAGTGTGTGCGTGGTATCAAAATCAGGCACTACAACAGAGCCAGCTATAGCATATAGACACATGAAGGCATTTATGGAAAATAAATATGGCAGTGAAAAAGCTGCAAAGAGAATATATGCGATAACAGATGCTAAGAAGGGTGCTTTAAAGAAGCTAGCAGATACAGAAGGCTACAAGAGCTTTGTAATTTCTGACGATATAGGCGGAAGATTCTCGGTGTTAACACCAGTAGGATTACTTCCCATAGCTGCTGCGGGCTTGGATATTACTAAGATTATGGAAGGTGCAGCTGCAGCTTACCAAGAGTATAAGAATGAAGATTTATTAAGCAACGAGTGCTATAAATACGTTGCAGTCAGAAATATACTTCATAGAAGAGGCAAAGCGATCGAAATACTTTTAAGCTATGAACCATCCTTACAGTATTTCATGGAGTGGTGGAAGCAGCTATATGGTGAAAGTGAAGGCAAGGACGGTAAAGGAATTTTCCCTGCATCGATGCTTTTCTCAACAGATTTACACTCCCTAGGACAATTTGTTCAAGACGGTACAAGAAATTTGTTTGAAACCATCATAAATATAGAGAAGCCAAAGGAAGAAGTAGTCGTTATAGCGGATAAAGAGAACCTGGACGGCTTAAATTTCATAAGCGGTAAGACGATGGATTATGTCAATAAACAAGCTTATAAAGGAACAATGCTTGCTCATAATGACGGAGGAGTACCAATCACCGTGCTGAATGTACCTGAACTAAATGAATATTATTTCGGGCAAATGGTTTATTTCTTTGAAAAGGCTTGTGGAATCAGTGGCTACTTGCTGGGAGTTAATCCTTTTGATCAGCCAGGAGTTGAGGAATACAAGAAAAATATGTTTGCTCTTTTAGGGAAGCCAGGCTACGAAGAGTTAAAAGAGAAGCTGGAAAGCAGATTGTAGAAAATGTGGAAGGTATTTACAAATTCCTGCTGAATATATATATTATAAAAATAAGCAGGAGGTTGTAGATAATGATAGCAATTGACTTTAATATCGTACTAGCTCTGGGGATAATGATTTTAGCTTATGTAACTGTGATCCATAGATTGCTAATTTCTAGGCAGATGAGTGATAAGCTTTATAAAAATCTCGGGTTGGGATTTCTTATAACGGCCGTATACGTAAATTGTACAGCAGCTATGTTTATGGGTTTTGATTGCATAGCAAAGGTTAGCTTATTGAAGGCTGGAAAAATAACTATGGAGCAGGCCAACGAAATGTATAGCAATTTGATAATTAATTTAAATCAAATGGCCGTATATCTTATTGTAGGCATTGCATTCTATGTAGTGACCTTACTGCTAATCAAAAGCATAAATAGGGACATACAAAAGGATTTTAACAAACCTAAATATCGTTGGGGAAAATTAGACACGGAATCCACTAATAACTAGTGGAATTCTGTTATAAGAATATTATATTCAAATGTAAGCAGATGGATTGAAAAGATGCTTACAATATTTGGAGCATAAAGCGAATTAGACTATTCTCTTGAAGCCTGGACCGATTTGTATTATCATTAAACTATATACATTTTTAAGCAAAGCACATATGTATTATATATGTGCTTTTGCAATTGTGAGGCGGATATTATGAGTGATTTTGTACATCTGCATGTTCATACAGAATACAGCCTGCTGGATGGCGCCGGCAGAGTGGAAAAGCTGGTAGAGAGAGCAAGGGACCTTGGAATGAAGTCCGTTGCTATCACTGACCACGGCGTAATGTATGGCGTAGTGGATTTCTATAAAAAAGCAAAAAGCTGTGGGGTAAAACCGATCATTGGCTGCGAGGTTTATGTTGCACCTCGTGCTATGAAGGACAAAGATCCAAAGTATGACAGCGGGCAATACCATCTAGTGCTTTTGGCTAAGAACCAAGAGGGCTACAACAATCTTATCAAGCTGGTTTCTATGGGCTTTACTGAAGGCTTTTACTATAAGCCTAGAGTTGATATAGAGGTTTTAGCGGCGCACTCAGAGGGCTTGGTGGCTTTAAGCGCATGCTTAGCCGGAGAAATACCAAATTTGCTGCTAAACGGAAGCTATGAAAAAGCAAAGGAATCCGCACTGCGTTATAGAGATATATTTGGAGAAGAAAACTTCTATCTTGAGGTGCAGGATCATGGAATTCAAGAACAGGTTTTAGTCAATCAGCAGATTGTCAGGCTTTCAAAGGAAACAGGTATACCTTTGATTGCAACTAATGATGTGCACTATGTTGAAAGAGACGACAGCAGATCTCATGACATATTACTTTGCATACAGACGGGTAAAACAGTTGAAGATACTGTAAGACTTAAATTCAGTGGAGAAGAATTTTATCTAAAGTCTCATGAAGAAATGTATGAGCTTTTTAAATATATTCCTGAAGCCATTGAAAACACAAACAAGGTAGCAGAAATGTGCAATATGGACTTCGTATTTGGACAGGTTCATTTGCCAGCTTTTGAGGTGCCAGAGGGATATACTTCCAACAGCTACTTAAAGCATATTTGTTTTGAAGGCCTAAAACTAAGGTATAAAGAAATTACAGCAGAAATTAGAGAAAGAGCGGAATATGAACTGTCTGTAATAGCCCAAATGGGCTATGCTGATTACTACCTAATCGTATGGGATTACGTGAAGTTTGCAAAGGACAACGGTATTATGGTAGGTCCGGGCAGAGGCTCTGGTACAGGTAGTATAGTAGCTTACTGCGTTGGAATTACCAATATTGATCCTCTGAAATACAACCTTATATTTGAGCGTTTCTTAAATCCTGAAAGAATAAGCATGCCCGATTTTGACGTAGATTTTTGCTACGAAAGAAGGCAGGAAGTAATAGATTATGTCATAGGAAAGTATGGCAAAAGCAGAGTAGCTCAGATCATAACCTTTGGTACAATGGCTGCTAGAGGCGCTATAAGGGACGTAGGCAGAGCCCTGAACATCCCTTACTTCCAAGTAGATTTGATTGCCAAGAAAATACCCTTTGAGCTGGGAATGACCATTTCTAGAGCCTTAGAGGTAAGCCCCGAGCTCAGTAAAATCTACGATGAAGATGAAACAATTAAGCAGCTTCTAGATATGAGTATGTCGGTGGAAGGTATGCCAAGGCACTCTTCTACCCATGCTGCAGGGGTTGTTATATCGAAAAAGGATGTAACAGAATATGTGCCTTTGCAGAAAAATGATGATGTAGTAACAACGCAGTTCACTATGGGTACCTTAGAGGAGTTAGGGCTGCTGAAGATGGACTTCTTGGGACTAAGGACACTTACAGTAATTAGAGATACCCTTGATATTATAAGAAACAAAGGTCTTGAAGTTCCGGATGTGGATGGTTTGACCTTTGATGATCAAAAGGTCTATAAGATGATATCTGATGGAGAGACCTATGGAGTATTTCAGTTGGAAAGCAACGGCATGACAAATTTCATGAAGGAGCTTAAGCCAAATTCCTTTGAGGATATTATTGCGGGGATTTCGCTCTATAGACCGGGACCAATGGATCAGATCCCAAGATATATCAAAAACAAGAATCATCCTGACCAGGTAAAATATTTACATCCTCAACTGGAGCATATACTGCAGGTTACCTATGGCTGCATCATATACCAAGAGCAAGTAATGCAGCTGGTTCGTGACCTTGCAGGCTATTCCTTAGGCAGATCTGATCTTGTGCGCAGGGTTATGTCCAAGAAGAAGATCGAAATGATGGCCAAGGAAAGGGTTAATTTCATAGATGGAATAGTTGAAGATGGCAAGATTATAGTACCAGGCTGTGTTCGCAATGGAATAAATGCCGAGGTTGCCGCAGAGATATTTGATGAACTAGGTGAGTTTGCGAAGTATGGCTTCAACAAGTGTCATGCAGCAGCCTACGCAGTTATAGCATATCAAACTGCATGGCTGAAATATTATTACCCTGTAGAGTTTACTGCGGCACTTATCAGCAGCGTTATGGGCAGTAGCGGCAGGGTAGCAGAATATATCATGCATAGTAAGAATTTAAATATAGAGGTTTTGCCTCCAGACATCAATGAGAGCTTTATAAAGTTTACAGTTAGTGAAAAATATATAAGATTTGGATTGGCAGCAGTTAAAAATGTTGGAATTAATGCCATTGCTTCAATTATACGCGGCAGAGAAGAAAAAGGTAAATTCAAGAGCCTTTATGACTTCTTGAACAAAGTCGATTTAAGCCTTATCAATAAGAGAGCAGTGGAAAGCTTAATAAAGTGCGGAGCCTTTGACAGCTTGGGAGCAAAGAGAAGTCAGATGCTGGCTGTACATGAGAAGCTGATGGACGGCGTACAGGAGCAAAAAAAGCGCAACGTGGAAGGACAGCTTTCACTTTTTGATACCATAGAAACAACTGAAACCATGGAGCAAAATAT
>JARBUB010000206.1 GCA_029239905.1 Clostridia bacterium | reverse complement strand
CCAAGAAGACTTAGAGAGATATTATGAAAGAGCCTTACATGCTTATCATAGAATATTTGAACGTGCAGGCGTGCCTCAGGTTGTTTCTGTCCGTTCTGATAATGGCATGATGGGGGGCAAAGTATCTCATGAATATATGCTGCTGTCTGATTCGGGGGAGGACACAATTGTAATATGTGATAGCTGTGGCTATAAGGCAAACCATGAAATTGCCGTCTCCCAAACTTTACATGATAATTGCATAGAAGAGCCAATTCAGGAGATTTATACACCAAATATCAAGGATATAGATACCCTTACCGACTTCTTCGAAGCTACCCCAGAGAGGCTGATGAAAGCAGCAGTATTTGCAGTGGAGAATAGCAATAGACCCCTGGTAGTATTTATACGTGGAGACTTGCAGGTAAATGAAGCAAAGCTTCGCAATACGATTCAGGCCAACGTGTTTCCATTGACAGATTACGAGAATGTCAACTTGTGCTTTGGTTTCATTGGAGCTTATAGACTTGATGCAGATGGTATAGATATCATTTATGATGCATCCCTGCAAGGTGAAAACAATCTTATCGGTGGAGCTAACAAGCTTGATTACCATCTTAAGGGTATCAGCATTGATAGAGATATAAAGCCTAATAAATATGTGGATGTAGCGAAGGTAAATGAAGGAGATGCCTGCACAAAATGCGGAAGCAAATTGAGATTAAGCCGAGGAATCGAAGTAGGTAATATTTTTCAATTAGATACAAAATACACAAAGAGCATGAATATGACGTTTACCGATGTTGAGGGGAAGCAGAAGCATCCAGTAATGGGCTGCTATGGTATAGGCGTAGGAAGATTATTGGCAAGTATTATTGAAGCAAGTCATGATGAACAGGGACCAATTTGGCCAATGTCCGTAGCTCCATGGCAAATTCATATTTGTCTATTGAATAGCGAGCATGAAGAAAATAGGAAGCTTGGCTTTGATTTGTATGAGAAGCTAAGTAAAACCTATGATGTTCTGATGGATGATCGTAATGTTGCGGCAGGAATGCAATTTGCGGATGCAGATTTGCTTGGTATACCTGTAAGGATTATTGTCAGCAAACGCAATCTTGAAAAAGGCGAGCTTGAGCTTGTGACAAGAGATAAGACAATGAAGAAGAATATAAAGCTTGAAGATGTTGAACGGGAACTAGGCGAAATAATACGCATATAATAGCAAATAGACAATGGGTCATTTAAACCTTTCCTAATGCTTCATGTAGAAGCAATACTATTTTGGAAAAGTTGAATGACCCATTGTCTTTGATTTTTGCATTCTGTTATACACTTAAGTTCTGATAAGTTATACACATTGGTGTCTTGAAAAGTGGACATTCTATAATCTTGGCATTTATGTCAAAGACATCATTTATCAATTTTTCTGTCACTATTTCTTTTGGATCACCCTCGGCATATACTTTGCCATCTTTTATTGCTATGATATGATCTGCATATCGACATGCTAAGTTTATATCATGAAGTACAATAACGATTGTCCTTTTCTCATGTTGATTCAGATGTTTAAGTAAATCCAGAACCTCAATCTTATATTTTATATCAAGATGGTTTGTCGGTTCATCCAGCAATATTATTTCTGTTTGCTGTGCAAGGGTCATTGCAATCCAAACTCTTTGCTTCTGACCGCCGGACAATTCAGAAAGCTTCTTGTTTCTAATACTAGACAGTCCAGTCTTCTCCAATGCATATTCAACTATATTCTCATCTTCTTTGCTCCACTGATTAAACCAGCTTTGATAGGGGTACCTTCCCTGCTTCACAAGATTAAATACAGTCAGGTCAGATGGAGCGTCCGGCGATTGTGTAAGGATTGCAAGCTCTTTCGCAATTTCCTTTGATGGCTTCTGAAATATGTCCATATCTCCCAGAACAACATTTCCTGACATTGGCTTTAAAAGTCGAGCCATGGTTTTCAATAGTGTAGACTTACCACAGCCATTGCTACCAACTAGTATGGTAACTTTGTTTTTTGGTATCGTTACATTTATATCTTTAAGAACTATAAAGTCTCCATAACCAAGAGTTAAGTTGTTTGTTGAAATATTCATTAAAATCCCCTCCTAATAGCTCGCTGACTCTTTAACAATAAATAGACGAAAAATGGTGCTCCTATACCTGCAGTAAATATTCCAACAGGGAGGTCCAAGGGGAAAAGCAGAGTTCGCGCTGCTATATCGGATAATACCATTATAATTCCTCCTATGATGGCAGAAAGCGGCAGGACATTCCCAAAGGACGAGTTTGTCAGTTTTCTGCATATATGAGGGGCGATAAGCCCTACAAAGCTGATTCCTCCGCCGACAGCTACTGCTCCACTTGCAAGTGCGGCACTTAAAATCATTAGCAAGAAGCGGTTCTTCTCAACTGAACTCCCCAAGCCGACGGATATACCATCATCCATGTTCTGGATATTAAGCTCTCTAGTATAGATGAGTGTCACTATAAAAAGTGCTAAGAACCAAGGAAGCAGAATGGTAACGTGAGTCCAGTTTGTTCCGTATACAGTTCCAGTAATCCATAACTGAGCCTCTTTTATAAATATTACCGGACCATTTATAATTAATATCGAAGTTATTGCTTTAGCGGCTCCAGCTACTGCAATACCTATCATAATTAGTCTGTATGGAGTAACGCCTTTTTTATAAGCTAGCAGGTATACGATTAATACTGCTATAAATGCGCCTGCAAAAGCAAACAGAGGCATGTAAAAAATGCTGATTGTAAGAGCGTTATTCTTGGGATCGGTAAACAATGTTAGAAATACCAACGCTCCGACAGAACCACTATCCGTTATACCTATAATATTTGGTGCTGCCAGCGGATTTTTTACAACACCTTGAAGAATTGCTCCTGATAGGCCTAGTGAAGCACCCACAAGTAAGGCTACCAGTGTTCTCGGCAACCTTATGACATTTACAATAAAAGAATCGCTGCCGATACCACCGTTAAACAACAGTTGTATTACTTTTAAAATAGATATATGTTTTTGTCCTATACTGAGGCTTAAAAGTATAGAAAAAATGCAGATAAGCAGGGAAACAACAAATATCAATGCACTTCTTTTTTCATATATGAAAGACATTCGTCCTTTTCTAGCAACTAATAGGTTTTTCATTACTTGTTTTCCGCCTTTCTAGCAATGTAGATGAAAAAAGGGGTACCCAGTATAGCTGTTACTGCACCTACAGGAATTTCCTTTGGATATATGATAAATCGGGAAGCCACATCTGCAGATAGCAGAAATATAGCACCTAACACAATACTATAAGGTATTGCCCATTTGAACTCCGCACCTACTAAAAAGCGTGTAAAGTGCGGGATGATCAGGCCAACCAAAGCGATAGGACCTGCCACGGCCACAGAAGCGCCTGCAAGCACAACTACTAATAATATTATTTGAAGCTTTAAGAGCTCTGTATTTAGACCAAGTCCCTTTGCAATTTCCTCACCAAGAGAAAAGAGATTTAAACGTTTTGCAAGTAAAAAGCAGATAATCCAGCCGATTAGCATAATGGGTATTAGCTTTACCAATGAATCCATGCTTCTACCTTCCACAGACCCTGTAAGCCAAAACAAAATTTCCTCCATTGTCTTTTGGTCTTTATATAAAACCATTTGAGTAAAAGATAAAAAGATTGCAGATATTGCTGCTCCAGCAAGGGTTAAGTCAAAGGTTTGTATGGTTCCTTTAATGCCTCCTGCCAAAGCATATACAAATAATACGGCTAAAGCTGCTCCAACAAAGGAAGAAATCATCAAATAGTTATGCGTCAAATTTGGCATGAAGCTATATGCAAACACCATGAAAAATGCAGCCCCTGAGTTTACCCCCAACAATCCCGGCGAAGCCATGGGGTTCTTTGTTAGAGTCTGCATTAGCAAACCCGATACACTTAAGCTTGCTCCAATAAAAAGAGCAATGAGTGCCCGAGGCATTCGCGAGTTCTTTATAACAATATTTTCTATACTATCCGTGTAATTGGTATATGTATTTACCAAATCATAAAAGTCAGTTTTTATATATCCCAATAGCAAACTTGCGAAAAAGAAAGCAATGAGCAAAAATAGCAATCCGATTAACAAAAGCAATTTTGATTTGTTACTTTCTAATATAAGTTTAGGAGTTTTAATATTAAACAAATGATTCATCCTTTCATTGAGTAACTCAAGCCTTGATTTATAATATTTTGTTTCATATAGAAGTATAAAGTACCCGTATAAATGTGTCAATGATAAAATTTATCAAGTATAAATGAAAATCATTTGCAATTAGAAAAAAGATATGGTATTATCTAAAACATCAAATCAAATTAAAATATAAGGAGAACCAAAATGAGAACAAAAAGATTATTAGTATTAATCACTGTGCTTGCTCTTTCAATCGTATTAGCAGCTTGTACGCAAACAAATCAAGCAGCAGTGACACCAGCAACTTCAGATGCAAATATCACTACAAGAGTTATTGAACATGCTATGGGTAGTACTGAAATAAAGGGTGAGCCTGAGCGTATTGTTATATTGACCAATGAAGGAACAGAAGCATTACTGGAGCTAGGGGTTAAACCTGTAGGGGCAGTAAAATCTTGGACAGGCAATCCATGGTATACACATATAGAAAAAGATATGGAGGGTGTTGAGAACTTAGGTGATGAAAGCCAGGTTAACATAGAAGCTATAGCTGCCTTGAACCCTGACCTAATAATTGGGAATAAGATGAGACATGAGAAGATTTATGATCAGCTTTCTCAAATTGCACCGACGGTCTATTCAAATACTTTAAGAGGAGAATGGAAAGAAAACTTTGCATTCTATGCAAATGTTTTAGGTAAAGATGCAAAAGGTCAGGAAATTATTCAGAAGTTTGATGATAGAGCAACTGAAGTGTCTAAGCTAGCTGGGGATAAGCTGAAGACGGAGGTATCTATTGTTAGATTTATGGCTGGAAAGACAAGAATCTATCTTGGCGACACTTTCTCAGGAAAAATACTAAAGCAAATCGGATTTGCTAGGCCTGCAAGTCAGCAAAGTGAAGAGTTTACAATTGAAATTGGTAAGGAAAGATTAAAAGAGGCTGATGGACAAGTAATGTTCTACTTTACTTATGAAACAGGAAATGGTGAAGGCGCTGCAAGAGAAAAAGAGTGGCTTCAAGACCCAATGTTTAAGACATTAGATGTAGTAAAAAACAACAAGGTTTACAAGGTTGACGATGCGATATGGAATA
>JARBUB010000205.1 GCA_029239905.1 Clostridia bacterium | reverse complement strand
ATACACTATTCGCACTTGTAGAAGGCGTTGTTAAATTCGAAAGAAAAGGCAAAGACAAGAAGCAAGTTAGCGTTTACACTGTAGCTCAATAAGGTTTAATGTGGTACGGCAGTAGCCGTACCTAATTTTTTTTGTCATGAATTGTTTCTCTTGAATTAGGGAAAATATTAGTATAGTTAGTACTTGATGATATGTTTTGCTGAAAACATATCATGTATTGTGAAAAATCATTATCACAGATTAATCAGTATAAGCAGCAGATGTTATACTATTGGTAATGCTTTTTGGCAATATATATAGGTTGCGAAAAAGATTTATCAAATACAAAATCAGTAGAAGCATCCGATTTTGTATTACAAAGATGTATTTTTCACAACTTATAAACAGAGGAAAATGTTTTGCACTTTGTGCAAAACATATAATAAGTTGCGAAAAAGATTTATCAAATACAAAATCAGTAGAAGCATCCGGTTTTGTATTATCAAAGATGTATTTTTCGTAACTTATGAACAGAGGAAAATGTTTTGCACTTTGTGCAAAACATATAGTATCAAGAATGCCAAAATTAGTATATTATATAAATTAAGAATAATTATAAAAGTTTAACTGAGGTGAAAGAATGTTTGTAGATAAGGCCAAAATATTGATTAAGGCCGGTAATGGCGGCGATGGCAAGGTTTCCTTTAGAAGAGAGAAATATGCGCCTAATGGTGGACCTGATGGTGGTGATGGCGGAGCCGGAGGCAACGTTATATTTGAGGTAAGTGATGAGATGAGAACTCTTATGGACTTTAGATATAAAAGAAAACATGTTGCTGAAAGCGGAGAGCATGGTATGACCGTCAACTCATCAGGTAAAAGTGGGCAGCATCTATACATAAAAGTACCAGCAGGTACGGTCATAAGAGACGTAGCAACAGGCAAAGCAATTGCTGATTTGAAGTATCCTGGTGATAAATTCATAGCCGCTAGAGGCGGAAGAGGCGGTCAAGGTAATCAGCACTTCGCAACAGCGACCAGACAGACACCAAGATTTGCTCAGCCTGGAGAAAAGGGTGATGAGCGCGAGGTAGAATTAGAGCTTAAGCTGTTAGCAGACATAGGCTTAGTGGGCTTCCCTAATGTTGGAAAGTCAACCTTGTTGTCTATGGTTACTTCTGCAAGACCCAAAATAGCGAATTATCATTTTACTACCTTAGTGCCTAATTTAGGAGTAGTTGATATTGGAGACGGGCGTAGCTTCGTATTAGCAGATATACCTGGAATTATAGAGGGTGCACATACAGGCGTAGGACTGGGACATGATTTTCTTCGACACATTGAAAGAACAAAGGTATTAATACATATCATAGATGCTTCAGGAATTGAAGGTCGTGATCCGATTGATGATTTTTACAAAATAAATGAAGAGTTAAGTCTATATAATCCGAAACTTTCAACAAAACCACAATTGGTAGCATGCAATAAGATGGATATACCCGGTGCTGAAGAAAACTATGAAAAGATAAGGGAAGCGTTGGAAGGTAAAGGTTATGAGATATTTAAAATCTCAGCTGCAACAAAGCAAGGTATAGACCCACTTTTGGATAGAGCATTTAATTTGCTTGAACAATTTAAAGATGTTGAAGAACCTGTTGAAGAAATTGAAGATTTATTGTATAGTAAAGATACAGCAGAGAAAACCTTTAGTGTCAGAAGAGAAAATGAGGTATTTATAGTAGAGGGTGATTTCATAGACTATCTTCTCTCCTCAGTTAACTTGGATGACAGTGATTCAATAAAGTATTTCCAAAAGGTACTTAGAAAGAGGGGTATCGTCGATGAGCTAAAACGTAAGGGAGTTCAAGATGGTGACACTGTTAAGATGTATGAATTAGAATTCGAATATTTTGATTAACAAATGGAGGTCAAAAGTTAGAAATGAGCTGCATGCATTGTGAAAACTGTAGACAAAATACTGCTACGTATTTCTGTTTAGAGAAAAACGAAATAGTAATCAATGAGAACTATGTTTATAGTGAGTTGAAGAACAGAAGTGGATGGAAAAAAGGCGATCCCGACTATGAAATCCATAGACGCAAAACAAGAAAAGAAGTAGAAGTATAATGAACTTATGGCAGACCAAGATTTCATTTCTTAGGACTTGAAACCTATGTCTGCCTTTTAATATTATTAAGAATTGAACAATATGCTTTGCACAAGGTGCAAAACATTTTCCTTGATTCATATGATGCGAAAAAAACAACTTTGATAATACAAATTCAGATGCTTCTACTGATTTTGTATAGGATAAATCTTTTTCGCAACATATATCTTCCTTAATGATATAATACTAATAACATACAAGTAAAAGAAAATGTTTGGTGCGAAACATATTAATAAGGCATACATATGAGTAGGAGTGATAGAATAATGTTAACTAGTAAACAAAGAGCTTATCTAAGAGGACTCGGACATGACTTGGAACCTATTTTCCTGATAGGAAAAGGCGGAGTCACTGATACAATGATTAAGGAAATTGATATTACTCTTGAGAAAAGAGAGTTAATAAAGCTAAAGATATTGAATAATAGCTTAGAGGAGCCAAGAGAAGCCAGCAATCAAATTGCAGAGCAGCTAGGTGCTGATGTTGTACAGGTTATAGGCGGCAAATTTATCATTTATAGACCATCAAAGGAAAACCCACAAATAAGAGTATAATTCGTGCCAGACACCATAATTAAGAAATTGGCTCTTAAGTATGGTGTCTGGCACTTTGATTTTTAATAACTTTTAATTACATTACAAATAGTGTATAATATCTATAATCATGTGTACATGCGGGGTATCAGGATGGAGACTTTAAATAAACCAAATGAAAAGTTAAGATATGCTATTATGGGAGGTACCTTTGATCCAATTCACTTTGGGCATCTAGCAGCAGCGGAAACCGTTCGTCAGACGCTGAACTGCCAGAAAGTTATATTTATACCTCTAGGGAATCCGCCTCATAAGAAGAATCGTATTTTATCAGATGCCATTCATCGATACACCATGACTGTATTAGCAACCAATTCAAACCCAGACTTTGAAGTATCAAACATTGAAGTGAACAGGGATGGCTATACATATACTCTTAATACCATAATTGAATTAAAGAAATATTATGGTAATGATGTAGAATTGTTGTTTATTACAGGAGCAGATGCTTTACTTGAAATAGAAACCTGGTATAAGGTAGAGGAATTATTAAAATTGTGCAGTTTTGTAGCAGTTACAAGACCAGGTTATGATAAATTGATGTTGGAACAAAAATTACTATATTTACAGTCTAAGTATAATAGCGAGCTACATATTATAGATGTGCCTGGACTTAATATTTCATCGACAGATATCAGAGAAAGAATTAAGAATGGCGCTTCAATAAGGTACTTGGTCCCAGAGGCTGTTGAACAGTATATTTTAAAGCATCAACTATTTAAGGAGTGAATCTTTGAAAGAGTATGATTCAATAAGGGAATATCTTTCTAAAACTTTATCTGAAAAAAGATACATTCATTCAGAAGGTACCGCAAAAACAGCCGTAAAATTGGCGGCTCTATATGATGTGGACAGCAGAAAAGCATATTTAGCTGGATTAGTACATGATTGTACTAGAGAGACGGATATGGTAGTTCAAAATAGGCTGCTTGAAGCTTTAGGAATAACAATCGATGAGCTCACATTAAGCACAAAAGAGCTTCTACATGCACATACAGCAGAATATATAATGATCAATCATTTTAATATTTATGATAAGGAAGTTATCGATGCTGTAAGATTTCATACAACTGGAAGAGAGAATATGAGCCTTCTTGAAAAAATCATATTTCTATCAGATGTTATAGAGCCTTCAAGATGTTTTCCTGGAATCGAGAATATCAGAAAGCTTTCAAATGAGAACATTGATGAGGCGTTGCTTGCGGCTTTTGAATCTTCAATAAAGTTTTTACTTGGTAAGAGACAAATGATACATCCAAATACGTTGCTTGCTAGGAATTATATCTTAAAACATTTCATAGGAAAAGAAATGGGGTAAAAGGTTTTGAAAAAATATATTGTGATACTTTTGATTTCTTTTATAGTTTTCTTGGGTATAATAGGTGGAAGTTATTTATACTTAAATAACGCAGAAAACAGACTGCAGGACCCAGGATATGCTGATGCTATAGAAGATGGGGCGCTTGCGCCGCCTAATGCGGAGGATGAGGTTGTCATCAATACCTTACTCATGGGCATAGATGAGGCTAGGTCTGATACCATGATTGTGGTAAGATATAATAAGGTTACAAATCAGATTGCAATGATTTCGATACCTAGGGATACCAGAGTAGATATTCCAGGTTACGGTGTTACAAAGATTAATGCAGCTGTTGGCAAAAAGGAAGGTTCGGCTCTGGCAATGAAGACTGTCAGTAATTTACTTGATATTCCCATACACCACTATGTGAAGGTGGATTTTAAGGGAGTAGAAGAAATTGTAGATATAATGGGCGGTATAAAAGTTAATGTTCCAAAAGATATGAAATATTCAGATCCTGTACAGAATTTGTATATTGATATAAAAAAGGGTGAACAGGTACTTAAAGGTAAACAGGCACTTCACTTTTTAAGGTATAGAAAAGGCTATATAGATCAAGATTTGGGAAGAATAAAAGCACAGCAAGAATTTGCTAAGGCTTTTATTGACAAGCTGACTAGCCCTGCTATGATACCAAAGGCTGTAAGCTTAATAAATGCTATGATTAAAAATACTAAAACGAATCTGCAGCAGGATGAAATTGCTGCTTATGTCATGGATTTAGGTAAAGGCAAGATTGATACAGGGAATATTAAGATGTATACTTTACCAGGCGAGGGTGGTTCATACTTCTTGCACGATGAATCAAAGCTTCGGGAACTAATGGCAGAGATGAATGAATACGTCGGGGCGAAAACAAGCCAGACTACCCAAGACAGTCCAAACACTTCAACAACGACAGAGCAAAAGGCTGAAGAGCTTGCAAAAGATGATATAAAGATAGAAATATTAAATAGCACGAAAACGAAGGGTCTTGCTTCAACATTGAAAACTGAATTGACAAAGAAGGGCTTTGAGATAGCAAAGATAGGAGATACCAATGACTTGACCTACAGCTATTCCAGAGTGATTGACAGACGTGGGAATCAGAAGCATCTTGAATTGGTGGCAAAAGAAACTGGGATAAATATTATTGATTCTGATATAAATCCTAGTTATGATTTTGATATAACAATAATAATCGGAAACGACAGAACAAAATGAAAAAACACAGTATAGTTA
>JARBUB010000015.1 GCA_029239905.1 Clostridia bacterium | reverse complement strand
TCCGGGACATACACGTTTTGATGATTATCAATATGACCTTAATTATTTAAAAAGCTATATGATTAACTGGATGGAGAATTACGGAAATCATTGTCAGCCTTCACTGTTCTATGAAAACCATGATAATCCACGCATGATTTCCAAGATAAATCCAGACCTAAAGTATAGGAATGTCCTAGGTAAGCTTTTAGCAGTAATCCAGCTTACACTACGGGGCACGCCGTTTATTTACCAGGGGCAGGAGCTTGGAATGATCAATCAAAACTTTAAGTCTATTGAAGAGCTTCGTGATGTGGAGTCGTTGAATCTCTATGATGAGTTATGTAAGACAATGAAAAAGGAAGAGGCCTTTGCTAAGATATTAGCCGGTTCAAGAGACCATGCCAGAACGCCCATGCAGTGGAGCAATGAGCAATATGCGGGTTTTTCCACTGGATTGCCTTGGATTATGATGGATGAGGATTATAAAAATTGCAATGTAGAATCGCAGCTTCGAGATGAGAATTCCATCCTTCGTTTTTATCAGAAATTAATTGAGTTACGAAAGAAGCATAGGGTCATTTATTATGGTGAGGCACTATTTACCAATAAAAAAGAGAAAGACCTATTCACCTATTATCGTAAGGATGAAGCAGAAACTCTGTATATTGAGATAAATCTAAGTTCATCTAATAAGAAACGAACAAAGTCTCCTAAGGGTACTTGTTTGCTATCGAATTATGCGGAGGTCTCATCATCACAACTAAGGCCGTATGAGGCAAGTATATGGAAAAGTAATTAGTGATAAACCTCAAGGCAGGAAGTTTAAAGCTTTGGGGTTTTTGTTTTACGTAATCACAGCGTTATATGTTTAATTTATAATAGCATTTCAGAATCCTCGATTTGCTTAGCAATAGGTAACTTGCTCCTCGGATATAAATACTAAAAGTTCATTGTAGAAAATCCATGATTTCAGTCGAGAAATAACTTAAAATATTTGTTTAATTTAATAATATATGATGCTATTATGGAATAGTATGGATAAATTTAACGTTTTTTTAATATATATACTTTTGTTATAGTTCCGCTTACACACTTTGCATGAGGTATGAATGTGAATTATTTGATTTCACAAGAAGGTTTTAGATAGAGGGTTGGTTTAAGTGTTAAAGCCGACCTTTTTATTTACTAAACCCTTTAAATCAGGGTTATAAACATGGAAGGTTCTTATATTTATCTTACATACCGATGATTTAGATTGCCATATCCAGTAAACTAAAATTAAGATATGGGGGGCATAACTTGAATACTATTGAGATTTATAAAGATGATCTTATAAATAAAGAAAAAAGCTTTATAGAAAGAAATCTAGAAGTAGAACTTGAGAATACAAAGCTATTGCAAAGCCTTAGCATGCAATTAGCTTCAGAAGACAATGCTCAGATGTTGTATGAGAAGATTATGGACGCGGCTATGCAAATAATGCGTTCTCAATATGCTAGCTTGCAAATGCTCCGTAGGGATACGGATAATAAGGATAAACTTCAGCTTCTTGCTTTTCGTGGGTTTAATAAAGAAGCAGCAAAGTTTTGGGAATGGGTATATGCTGACGATTCAGGATCTACTTGTGGACAGGCTCTTCGCACAGGGAAACGTTACATAGCATCAAATGTTCTAAAAGACCCAACTGTACGGGGCACTGAACATTGCCGGGTATATATTAATACTGGGATATATGCGGTGCAGACAACGCCTTTGTATTCACGAGGTGGTAATCTAGTAGGGATGATTTCAACGCACTGGGATAAGCAGCATGAGCCTCTGGAATATGAGCTAAGGCTGCTGGATTTGCTGGCAAGACAAGCAGCTGATTTAATTGAACAGGTTCAATATAAGCAAAAACTTAAGGAAAGCGAGGAAAAATATCGTTCGCTTTTTGAACACATGAACGAGAGTTTTTTTCTTGCAGAGATGATATATGATGAAACCGGAAGGCCGCTAGATTATATCCACTTGGTTGTAAATCCAGCATTTGAAAAGGTTGTTGGCTTAAAGAGGGAAGCAATAGTGGGGAAAACAAGAAGAGATCTTTCACTGTCTGCAAGCTCATGGCTTGACATTTTCAGTAAGGTTTCAGAAACTGGCGAACCAACGGTTTTTGAAGGGTTTTCGGAGTGGTTAAAACGTCACTTTATAATCAAGGTGTTTTCGCCATGTAGAGGCCAGTTTGCCTGCGTTAGTCGGGATATAACTGGACGTAAAATGGCTGAAGCTAGAATAAATAGGGATAAAGAAAAGGCGGAAATTCTTTACGAGGTTACAGATAAGCTTCTAAAGAGTGTCAATCCTCAGGATATAATTGAGGAACTTTGCGAGAAGGTTATGAAATTTCTTAAGTGTGATGTTTTTTTCAACTACTTAGTTGAAGAACAAGTGATGAAACTAAAGCTTAATGCTAGTGGAGGAATAACTCAAAAGCTTCATAAGGAAATGGAATGGCTTGATTTCGGAGAAGCTATCTGTGGATGTGCTGCACAAGAGGGATGTACAATAGTTGTAGAGAAGATTCAATCCACATCAGATATCAGAGGTAACTTCGTAAGGTCTCTTGGGGTAAGGGCATATGCCGTATTTCCACTTATGGAACACGACGAGGTTATAGGTACTCTTTCTTTTGGAACAAAGTCTAAAGACACGTTCAATGAAGAAGAATTAGCGCTGATGAAGGCAATTGCAAATCATGTTTCCATTGCTATGAATAGAATGAGAACAGAGCAAATACTATTAAAGCAGCAGCAACAAATAATTAAAAGTGAAAATGAGAAAAGACAAACACTTGAGAGAGCTTTAGAAATGAAGGATGAATTTCTATCCCTTGTATCACATGAACTGAGAACTCCTATTAATGTTATTTATGCAGCTATCCAAGTTACCATTTCAATTTACTCAAGCAAGCTGCCAGATAAGGTGAATGGGTATATAAGAACAATAAAACAGAACACCCTTAGGCAATTGAGACTTGTTAACAACCTGCTGGATATTACTCGGGTTAATTCAGGGCACATAAAGATAAATAAGAGGAATACTGATATAGTTTTTCTTACAAAAGCTATTACAGAATCAGTAGCTCAATATGCCTCACAGAAGGGAGTTCAAATAAACTTCATAGCTTCTCTTGAGAACAAAATAATCGGCATTGATGAGGAAAAGTATGAACGGATTATTTTAAATCTACTTTCAAATGCTATTAAATTTACGCCAAAAGGTAAATCTATTACAGTAAAACTGTTGTTGAGGGGAGACAGCATATACGTTGATGTAATTGATTATGGAATAGGTATACCCTCTGACAAGGTTGATTTAATCTTTGAAAGATTTGGCCAAGTAGATAGTTCATTGTCAAGACAAGCGGAAGGCACGGGTATTGGGTTATCTCTGGTGAAAAAGTTTGTTGAAGCGCTAGGGGGCAAAATATCGGTGAAAAGCAAGGTAGGAAAAGGAAGCACCTTTACTGTTCAACTGCCGAGTGAGAAGGTTTTAGAAGAACAATATGAAATTCATAACACTGAATTGTTAGATTCCCGTCTTGTGGATATTACTAATGTTGAGTTTTCTGATATATACTTGTAAAATACACTGCAGGACCTATAATGTTGATGCTAGTTAGATTTGTTAATAAAACAAAGCATTGGTTTTCGGCAGAGAAAGTAAATTAAAGCTACAATTTAAAGATCAGCGGTTGCTGGTCTTTTTTCTTTAGCTATAGTGTCATCATTATATCTAACATAGCAATTACAAATATTTTCTAAATTTAGTTTAATAGCTATTGACTTTGATTTATTTGTATCATACAATTAAATTAAAGAGAGGTGATAGCAATGGCTGAAAACAAAATAGCAAAGTGTTGTGAACAGTCCTCTAATAAAGTGCTTCAAGACAATAATTATAATAACAATGAAGCAACCGAACTTATTGGTGATGAAAATTGTTGTGTTGATGAAGTTGGAGAAATGGTTCAAAAACTGGTAAGGATATTTCAGTTGTTTGAAAGAGATCAGATTAAAGTTCATGGATTTACAAGCTCACAATGCTATTCCCTAATTGAAATACTAAAGTCAGGCAGCTTGACTATGAACGAACTAAGCGACAGGATGAATCTAGATACAAGCACAATGACAAGGGTAATTGATAAGCTAGTGAGAGATGAACTTATTAAACGTGAAAGAGATGAAGCTGACAGAAGAATAGTTTTGGTTACTTTAACAGAGAAGGGGCTAGAAGAGGCTTCTAAGTTAAACCAATCAGTGAACGAATATTATAAGAAAATAATTTCAAGTATACCAATAGGTAAGACTGAAGAAGTATTAAATGCAGTGTCAATCCTATTAAAAGCTTTTGATACAGCTAACCCAAACTGCTGTTAAATTTTTTTAATTAAAAACTTGTATAATACAAACAATGCTGAATACAAATAAAATATTAAAGGAGAGATTATTATGATGAATTTTATAACTGAAATTTTACTGAGCATATGGCATTACCTTAAGGCAGACTGGCTTATTTTATTAATAGGTATCACATTAGCAGTGGGTATGAGCGTTTATGTAGATTCAAATAAGCTAAAGAAAATGCTAATGAAAAGGACAGGTGTTTCCATACCGGGAGCTGTTCTATTTGGTTCGCTTACGCCGCTTTGCGCCTGTGGAACAATGGCTGTACTGCTTTCAATGTTTGTTTCTGCTATGCCTTGGGGACCCGTGATGGCATTTTTAATATCTTCTCCGTTAACCAGCCCCTCAGAGTATATGTTTGAAACCGCATTCTTTGGAAGCAAGTTTGCAACAGCAGTTCTTATATCATCATTAGCTTTAGGATTACTTGCCGGGTTTTTAGCCAATATGTTGGAGAAAAAGACGAATTTTTTTAAGGATCAGTTTAGACTTGCTTCAGCAAAGAGTGAAAGCTGCTGCTTAGTGGATGATAATCGCGGCCAAAGCAAAGCTTGCTGTGGTGAAACTATAAAGACTGCTAAAAATGATAGCTGCAGCTCTGCAAATAAGAAAGTGGTAATTAAAAAATACGATTCAGTAAAGATAAAAGGAGCTGTTGTCAGTAAAGAAGCCTGCTGTACTAGTCAGGAAGTGGCTAATGTTAATGATAATTTTGTAAAAAAATATAAGCTTGATAAACTGGCAAAAGAGTTTGTTAATATAGGATTAAAGAAAATATTATTATACTTTATTATATTTATTGCTATAGGCAGAGTAGTAGAGATGATAATACCGCAGAGCTTGATAATGACATTGTTTAGTGCAGATAAGGCTTATTCTATTCCGCTTGCTGCAACAATCGGGCTACCATTATATTTAAATGATTCATCTGCACTGCCACTACTAAAATCACTGATTAATTCAGGGGCAGGCCAAGGGGTGGTTCTTGCATTTATAATAACCGGAAAGGCTACGGGGGTGCCTGTAATAGCAGGAATGTCTACATTCTTAAAAAAGAGAGCAATGTTATTTTATATAGGGGTTATATATATAGGTGGTATTCTTGCAGGATATATTTTTCAATTACTTGTGCATTAAGTGAGGGTCCATACAGTTTAATTGCTATTAGATTTAAATAAGGTGACCACTAAGTGCATTTTATAGGCAGTTCCATATTCACTAAGCTTAAAAAAATGAGAACAACAGTTATACCAAAGAAACACATTTGATAATATTCGACTTAATATTGTATAATAAGACAAAGGGACAATCTTTAAGAATATAATAGCTAAGAAAACTTAAGAAGAAATTATTAGAAAAAGTTATATCATCAGCAGTATTCTTTCACAGATCCCTAACCTAAAAGTTAGGTAAGAGGAGCTATTATGGGCAGCTTTATAAGTCTTATTTCGTCTTTTGTTTTTTGGTATCCACTAACAATGAGTATTGTATGGATAATTGGCGGTATACTGTTTTATCATAGAAGAGAAAAAAAGCCACCGCTACCTCTAACTGAAACTCCCATGGTATCTATTTTGGTGCCTTGCTATAATGAGGAAGAAACAATAGAAAATACTATTGAAAACCTCGATAAACTCAATTACCCTAACTACGAAATTATTGCTATCAACGATGGCAGCAAGGATAGAACATCTGAGGTTTTGATGACATTAGCAAGCAGATATGAAAAGCTTAGAGTCATTGATTTAAGAACTAATGCAGGCAAGGCAAATGCATTATATCTAGGACTTATTGCCTCCAGGGGAGAGTTTTTAGTTGGAATAGATGCGGATGCTTATCTTGATTACAATGCCTTGGCTTATATGATTCCTCATTTTACTACACCACATTACGGGGAAAGGGTAGGGGCTGTAACTGGAAATCCTAGAGTTAGAAATAGAAGCTCGCTTCTTGCAAGAATTCAATTATGCGAGTTTTCAAGTATAATTAGTTTGATTAAAAGAACTCAGCGGCTGCTTGGCAAAGTAATGACTGTTTCAGGTGTTGTAGTGGTATTTAGAAAACAGGCTCTGATGGATTGCGGTTTATGGGATAGAGATTTAATTACCGAAGATATAGGTGTAACCTGGAAGCTGCAAAAGAGATTTTGGGATGTTCGATATGAGCCAAGAGCAATATGCTGGATGCTTGTTCCTGAGACGCTTGTGGGACTATGGAAGCAAAGGGTGAGATGGGCACAAGGCGGCTTGGAAGTAATGCTAAGACATTGGGATATATTCTTTGATTGGCGATACAGAAGACTTATACCTGTGTATATGGAGCAGGTGGCTAGCTTAATATGGTCAATAGCATGGATAATCCTGGTCTTGATCACAGCTATACAGGTTATACTAGGCACCCAGAATTTTTTTAATATAATGTGGCAAGGACAATATTTAGCGTTAATATGCCTTGTACAGTTCTTTGTGGCTATGAGTATAGATAAAAGATATGATGAAAATTTGCTGAAATATTATTTATGGACTATATGGTATCCAATTTTATATTGGTACTTTAATGCATTTGTAATTTTAAGAGCTATTCCAAAGGCATTATTTAGAGAAAAGAAGAAATTCGCAACTTGGGATAGTCCAGACAGGGGGATTGCAGCATAAACGTAATTGACGGTTTACAAAAGAAATCCATTAAAATACTTGAAGTAATATTTACAATGTTAGGTTGGATTTTTATGCTAGGATATATATTGCAAACCTTATTTTCCATAGCAGTTTTGAAGTTTAAGGTACCCGATTTTCTAACTAAGATATTTCCATATGGAGATCCTCAGAAGACTAGGCAGACGGTTTTAATAACTATTGGTATTGCAATACTTGCGGCCTTGGTAATATCTTTATGGGGCGCTTATAACTATAGAAAATATGCTCATTTAAATAGAAGAACCTTTCCAAAAGATGTTACCTCCAGCGGAATAGATAGCCACTTTGGCTTGCATCCTTTTGAAGTGCTGGAAATGCAGAATAGCAAAATTACTGTTTTAGAGAAAACAATTGTATAATCATATTGTAAAGAGGAAAACCCTTGCTGGCAAAACTGTTGGCAAGGGTTTTTCTAATGCTATTTGGACAATAATTTTCCTTAAGTTCTAATTTGCTTACTATATATTATTATTTGAGCCTGCATTTTGAAGTTTCTAACCATAAACAGCGAGTAAAATTAGGAAAACTAGCAAAAGTTGTAATTTTATTTTATAATTTGTTGGATTTTGTAAAAGTTATGATGAAATGAAACAAAACTTGTGATAAAATATAAACTGAAGAAATAGCAGACTTATAAGGTAACCTGATTTTTCCCGAGAGGAAATGACGCGTTGCTCTAATATATATAAGCAAGTGAGAGAGCGGATATTTACGGAGGTGTGGTTGTGCAGGACAATTCCACGAAAGAGAAGTATGATCTTAATGGTAATAGCACCGTAGTTAGGACTACAGATGAAATAATAATATGCGACTACGGAGTAAAGACGCTATGCAAGGCAAGGGAATTGGCTGTTAGTTTAGTTGATAACAGTGATCTTTTAGTTAACATATGGAAATTTGATGGAACTTTGATTAAGTTTAACAACTATGCCCAAATAAAAACAGGCTTTAGAGAAGAAGATGTGCTGGGAGGCAGATGGGTTAATACCATACTTCCAGAAAGTCATGTGCCGGGACTAAATGATATGTTTAGCCGTATGGAAAAAGGGTACACGCCACCTGCAACTGAGTGCAAGCTTTACTGCAAGAATGGCAAGGAACTAGATATATTGTGGTCTAATTACATAATGAGAGATAGGAATCATAAGCCGACTTTAGCAGTATCAGTGGGAATGGATATTACTGAGCTCAAAGATACGACCAAGAAGCTTGCTACAAGCTATAGTGACCTTCATAAAATTTACAGCAAGTTGGAAAAGGCACAAAAGCAATTGGAAAAGCAGCTGAAAGATCAAAATGATATAAAGAACGCGCTACTTATTAGCGAGGAAAGATATAAGTTAGCCATGGAAGGCTCAAACGACGGAATATGGGATTTGGATATCCTCAATAATAGAGAGTTTTTTTACTCTGATAAATGTGCTGAAATGCTTGGCTATA
Organism: Clostridia bacterium; assembly: GCA_029239905.1. Classification (GTDB taxonomy): domain Bacteria; phylum Bacillota; class Clostridia; order Lutisporales; family Lutisporaceae; genus GWB2-37-7. Next base: position 13,174 of record JARBUB010000015.1, on the reverse strand, counting down.
CAAAGGAAGAAATAAAAGCATTGTATAAGTCCTGGAGGGAATTAATCCATTCAGAGGATTATGAAAGATTTGATAAACACCTATCTGATTATTTAAGCAGGAAAATACCTATTTATGATATTGAGTATAGGTTAAGGACAAAAACAGGAGAATATATTTGGGTTTTAAGCAGAGGCAAGGCTATATGGGATGAAGATAATAACCCACTTCGCATGGCAGGCTCTAATACAAATATACAGGAAAAAAAGATTGCACAGGAGGCTGTGTATAGGTTAGCTTACTGTGACGAGCTCACTGGCCTTCCTAATAAGGCACTGCTCTGGAAGGAGCTTACTGAAGAATTAAAAAAGGCGGAGAGTAAAGGCCTTAAGTCAGCTCTTCTGTCTATGGATATAGATGATTTTAAGGATATAAACGATATATTTGGCCATAATAATGGAGATGAATTATTAAAGGTAGTTTCCAGAAGGCTTGAGAAATTAACCGATAGCAGTGTTACTATAGCTAGAAGCGGCGGAGATGAGTTTTTAGTTCTCATTAAAAATGCAGCAAATGAATCGGATGTAGTAAAAATCTGCAACAGTATAATTGATGAGTTTAACAGCGTAATTGTTATCGAAGATTTAAAAATGCATGTTTCAGTAAGTATAGGCGGGGCCATATATCCTGAACATGGACAAGATGAATATACCTTGTTTAAGAGTGCAGATATTGCCATGTACAATGCTAAAGCACAGAGCGGCAACAGCTTTGAATTATATAATAATGAGATGAATGATGAAATTATTGAAAAGCTTGGGCTTGAAAATGGTCTTAAGGAAGCCTTGGATAATGATGAATTCTGCATTTATTATCAGCCTCAAATAAGTATAGAAACTAGCGAGGTAATAGGCCTTGAAGCCTTGATAAGATGGCAGCATCCAGTTAAAGGGTTAATTTCTCCCTTTAAATTTATACCTATTGCTGAGGAAAGCGGTCTCATAATCCAAATTGGCGAAGTGGTTCTCAGAAAGGCTTGCCAGCAATTTGTTGAATGGAAGAAAAATAATATTGAGCCAAAGCGAATTGCAGTGAATATTTCTGCCAAGCAGTTTGAGCAGAAGAACTTTGTTGCTGTAGTTAAAAGCATTATCTCAAACACAGGTATTGATCCTAAATATCTTGAGCTTGAAATAACGGAAAGCATAGCTATGAAGAATCTGGATTATACAATAAACGTAATTAACGAGCTGAAAAATCTCAATATCAAGGTTTCTCTGGATGATTTTGGAACAGGGTATTCTTCACTGAACTATTTGATGAGGCTGCCAATAAATACGCTGAAGATAGACAAGTCCTTCTTAGACAACATCAAGCTGAATTCCAACGAGGAACTTATTGCAAAGACAATAATAGCTCTGGCAAAGAATATGAACCTGGATGTTGTTGCAGAAGGTGTAGAAACCTTTGATCAATTAGAATTTCTAAGAAAGCAAAGCTGCGATATCGCCCAGGGATACCTATTTAGTAGACCTGTCCCTGAAAATGAGGTTAGGGAATTGCTTTTAATGAAGAAGATAATTGCTAGATAGTTTACTGGCAGAGGAGATTAATAAAATTTAACTTTTATCGTAAGTGACAAATGTATGATTTTAATCTAAAAAGTTAGTGGATGTCTTTTTAGGCATCCACTATTTTTATACTTATATTATCTTGATAAAACCAACGGCTTAATAAACACATTTCTTTGGCGTTGTGTACAGCAGCTGTCAAATACGAAATAGCCTAAAGCAAAATGAATAAAAATACAAAAAATAATAAAAAACTTTAAAAAGAGTGTTGACATACTAAATAACCTGTAATATAATTATCAATGTCGGACAGGCAAACAAACAAAAACAATAAAATATGCGATATTAGCTCAGTTGGTAGAGCAACTGACTCTTAATCAGTGGGTCCTGGGTTCGAGTCCCCGATGTCGCACCAAAGCAAACTGCAAGATATAATTTCTTGCAGTTTTTTATTTTATTTCATATCTTGGAAACACCTTCTACTTATGCCTAAACTTCCATAGAATATTAAACCTTTATCGGCACATACTTATATTACAACCATAGGACATACAAAATATTAACTAACAAGGAGGACACCAAAATGTCAAGCAGAAACAATAGAGTATTAGTACCACAAGCTAAAGAAGGTTTAAACAGATTTAAGATGGAAGCTGCTCAAGAAGTAGGCGTTAATCTTAAAGAAGGTTACAATGGAGACTTAACTTCAAGAGAAAACGGATCAGTAGGCGGCCAAATGGTTAAGAGAATGGTTGAATCCTACGAGCAAGGTTTAAAGTAGAACATATAAGAAAACCCCGGATTTCCGGGGTTTTTTATTTTACAGATTAATCATCATTATCGTTATCATTGTCATTATAATCATAATCGTAGTCATTATCATCGTTGTCATCATAATCATATTCTTCTACATAATCATAGTCTACATAGTCGTCGTAGTAATTATTATAATAATTTCCTTGAAGACCATACCATATGAGAGGAAGTATGCCAATTTGTCTATTGAAGTTATCTGCTCCTTGATTCTGCATTGTCTGAGCCTGAGTACCTTGCATAGGCTGACCCTGCATAGGCATCATTTGCTGGCCGTACATCATAGGACATGGACAACAGAACATCATTCCAGGCATAGGCTGCATTTGCTGATAAGGATTCATGCCCTGCAAGTAGTTCATTCCGCTTGGATAACCAGAGCCTGCTTGCCCCATACCTTGATTAAAGCCACTGCCCATAGTGCCTGCGCCAGTGGTTCCTTGACCAAATCCACCGCTGGTTGTACCGGTGCCAAAGGTGCCTTGGTTAAAACCGCCACTTGTTGTACCAGCGCCTGAAGTACCTTGGTTAAAACCACCGCTCATTGTACCAGTACCTGGAGTACCTTGGTTAAAGCCGCCGCTCGCAGTACCTCCAAAAGAAGTTCCCTGGTTAGTTGCTCCACCAGTGCCTCCTTGGGTTCCACCCAGCATCTGAGAGGTACCTGTTCCACTTAATTGGCCCATAATATCTTGAGGAACTGAATCATCCTCAAGATCACTATCAAAATTAGTTGTGCCTAAACCCTGTCCGCTGGTGGTTTGGTTTTGAGGGGTAAACGTACCGCTATCTACTCTAAAAAACATCCGTGATGCCTCCTGTTTTATTTATCACCTAAAAGGTCTCTACCGTATTATCTTATGAATTAAAACTTCAATTGCTACAATAATTACTTGAAATCCTGTAGCAATTGGAGCTATAAATTCATAGTATATAATGTGTGTTTAAACAATATATTTGGAGGTTTTTTCGTGAACGATAATGGATGGATGCCCTGTATGAACTGTATGATGATGAACAACATGGAAATGCAGCCTATGAATATGCAGCCCATGATGCAGGAACCTATGATGGAAATGGAAAAGGATATGGAAGAAGAACAGCTTAAGATGATGTATCCTATAATTTATGTTAAAATTATGCCCCTTGTAAAGCACCACTGCGACATGCATGAAGAAATGCATGGAACAACCCACTGTCCTCAGCATCATGATGTAGAAGATATGTGCGACAAGATTTATAAGAAGATTGAAAAAGACATCGATGAAGAATGCGGCGATGATGATGACGACGATGACGACAATAAGAGAATAAGAAGATATGGAAGAAGACGTGCGGTTAAAGATTTAATTGGAGTTCTGCTTCTTAACGAACTTATTGGAAGACGCAGAAGGAGAAGAAGAAGAAGACCTAGACCAAGACCACACTACGGCTGGTATTAGAATATGTAAAGAGGAGTGACCTTGAGTTATTCCTCTTTTTGTGATTTTTTGTGTAGCAAATTACATTCTGCTTTAATAGACTAATATGGGATAAAATAGCTATCCTTTTACTTTCGACAGATTGGAGTGGATAAACGTATGGGAATAAAAAGTGAGGTTACTAAATATGATCTGTATCAGATTATAAGCAGCAAAGACGACTTAGCTTGCCACATTCCTCCAACAGGTTTCTTTAATGATTTGGATGATGTAATAAATTTTATAGAAGAATACGGAAAAGTCATTTTGAAACCGTTAGAAGCTGCAAAGGCTGAGGAAATGTTAATTATTGAAAAGCTTAATGATAATTTTAGAATTACAGATTGTAGAAGAAAAAGCCATATTAAATTATTATTAGAGGGAATTGAGGAACTAAAGAGCTTCTTAAATAGAAATGAATACAACCTGCACAATTATTTGTTTCAAAAGCTTATAAAATCCGTCAGGATTGAGCAACCCCCTTTTGATTTAAAGGTTGTGATGAAAAAAGGCTTGCATGGCTGCTGGCAATTCGGTGAGATGGAATATTCCGTTGGAGGAAAGAGTTTTCTTTTGACAAATATTTTTAAGGAAGCTTGCCCAGCATTGCTAAGTGAAGTTGCTAAAAAAACTTATCCGCTTAAATTTGATTTTCGTAAGATTATAAAAAAGCTAAATAAACTCTGTATTAATACTTGTGAAACTATTGATACTATGATGGGCTATTCAGGAGATGTTGAATTTGAGATAGCAATAGATGAAGATAATAAACCTTGGTTTGTTGAGGTTAACTTGATTAAAACAATGAAGAAATTTAAAGTTGTAGATTACAGAGCCTACAGTTCAACAAGAGGAGGCAGCATATTATATTCTGCTGCAGCCTTTAGCTTTGAAAATTAATATTATAAAGAATACCCACGGCAATAGTCCGTGGGTATTATATTTGTTTAATAAAGGAATAATAATTTTGAATACAGTGTTCCGAAAACAAAGGAGGTTTAAGTCCTAAATGGACTTAAACGAGCAATTAGCGAGCGGAAGCGAGTGATCTTTAATTGCTCAGTGCTTCCGACTAAAAGGAGGTTAAAGGTCTAAATGACCTTTAACGAGTAGTTTACGAGCGGGAGCGAGTGGCATAAACTACTCAGTGCTTCCGACTAAAAGGAGGAAAATATATGTACACTAATAACTTTTTTAATTCTAATGGAGCTTATCCAATACTTTTAAACACAGATACGCTTGAAAACAATAATGTTAAACTGGCTCACGATAGCTATGATGTTTATGTAAATAGTGATTATGTTGGAAGAAAAGAATTGATTACACAAACTGAAAACCCTAAGGATGTTGAAGGATACTTAATAGGTCAAGGCTTCCATAATTTCAATACTTCAGTGGATGGCGGAAGCATAATCATAAGATCAGATGCTGAGGAAGCAGAGAGTATTAAAAGAAATCTTAATGTTTACTTAAAAATTCGATAAAGTGGATGATATTACAAAGCAGAAAGTTGGTGTCCTATGATTGAGTTTAAGAATGTTACCAAGGTATATCCAAACGGAACTGTGGGATTAAAAAATGTAAGCGTAAAAATCAACGAGGGAGAATTTATCGTTATAGTTGGATTATCTGGTGCAGGTAAGTCTACATTTTTAAGATGTATAAATCGCCTTCATGATATATCTGAGGGAGATATAACAGTTAATGGCAAGTCCGTAACTTCCGCTAAAGGAAAGGATTTAAGACATATTAGAAGAAGCATAGGAATGGTGTTCCAAAATTTTAACCTTGTAACACGATCTTCAGTTCTTAGAAATGTTTTATCAGGAAGAGTTGGTTATCATTCAACAATAAGAACGCTCATAGGAGCATTCCCAAAGGAAGACATAGAGCTTGCTTTTAAAGCCTTGGACAGAGTTAACATAAATGAAAAGGCATACTCAAGAGCAGATGAACTTTCAGGGGGACAGCAGCAGCGTGTATCCATAGCAAGAGCCTTGGCGCAGGAAGCTAAAATAATACTTGCGGATGAGCCGGTTGCATCTCTTGACCCTGTTACAACAGTACAGGTAATGGATGATCTTAAGAGAATAAATGAAGAATTAGGAATAACTACTATAGTAAATCTTCACCACATAGATTTAACAAGACAATACGCTAAGCGTATATTAGGCTTTCGGGCAGGGGAATTAGTTTATGATGGGCCTATAGAATCAGCAACAGATGAGATTTTTGCTGAAATATATGGTCGTCCTATAGGAAAAGAAGAGATGCTGGGAGGTTAAAGCCCTAAATGGGCTTTAACGGGCAACCTAGCGAGAGGAAGCGAGCGAGCATAGGTTGCCCCGTGGGCGAAGCCAAAGCCCTAAGTGGGCTTTAACGGGCAACCTAGCGAGAGGAAGCGAGCGAGCATAGGTTGCCCCTTGAGATAAATGATTAGGAGGAAAAATCATGAATGAAACGAATATAATTAGACCGCCCTCCAAGTTAAAACATGTTTTAACTGCAATTTTATTTATAGCACTTCTTGGTGCCTCTGGGTTTAAGACAGGTGCAAACTTTCCTAAGCTTTTTGTAGGCATACCAGAAATGGGAAAGCTTCTTACTCAAATGGTTCCTCCAGACTGGAGCTACTTTGGAAAGATTGTAACACCAATGCTTGAGACGGTAAGAATGGCCGTGCTTGGTACTACCTTTGGAGCAATACTTGCGGTGCCAGTTGCCTTTTTAGCAGCAAGCAATGTAAATAAGTCCCTTGCGCTTTTTTATCCTGCAAGGTTTATACTTAACTTAATAAGAACTATTCCTGATCTTTTATTTGCAGCAGTTTTTGTTGCCATCTTTGGAATAGGACCTCTTGCTGGTATATTGGCTTTAAGCTTTTTCTCCTTTGGACTTATTGCGAAATTATCCTATGAATCTATAGAAGCTATAAATCCAGGACCACTTGAAGCTATGACTGCAGTTGGTGCAAACAAGCTTCAGTGGATACAGTTTGCGGTTGTGCCTCAGGTGCTTCCACAATTTATGGCATACCTTTTATATACCTTTGAAATAAATGTAAGAGCTGCGGCAGTTTTAGGATTGGTAGGAGCAGGTGGAATTGGATTGTATCTTGATAGAACGCTGAATTGGCTTAGATACGATCAGACCTCTGCAATTATTATATTTACATTAACAATAGTTCTTCTTATTGATTATGTAAGTACTAGAATTAGGGAGAAACTTTTATGATGACAGATACGATTAAGAAGCCAGGAAAAAACAGAATAAGAACCGTAGTAATTATAGCTCTAATTGCAGCTCTATATGTGTGGGTTTTCTCAGGAATTAAATTTGGAGGAATTAAGCCTACAGCTGGTGAAATAACAAGAGCTATATTTAGAGGACTTTTCAATCCTGATTGGGATTATGTTTATATACCAGAGGGTGAAGACCTTCTAAGAGGACTTATGGATACAATATCTATGGCTTTCCTTGGTACCTTTGTTTCAGCAATATTATGTACTCCCTTTGCCTTTCTTGCTGCAAGAAATATGATAAAGTGGAAACCTGCAACCGCTATAGGAAAATTTCTTTTAAGCTTTGTAAGAACCTTCCCTGAAATAGTTATGGCTATACTATTTATCAAAGCAGTAGGACCTGGACCTTTTTCAGGAGTTTTGGCAGTTGGAGTTCACTCCATAGGAATGCTTGGAAAGCTTTTTAGCGAGGCTATAGAAAATATGGATCTTAAGCCAGCTGAAGCTTTAACAGCCTGTGGTGCCAACGGTATTCAAAGAATATGGTTTGCAATAATTCCTCAGGTGCTTCCTGAGTTTGCTTCCTTCAGCCTTTACAGATTTGAAATCAACGTTCGTGCTGCTGCCATACTTGGTATAGTAGGAGCTGGCGGTATTGGAACACCGCTTATATTTGCTCTTGAAGCAAGAGCCTGGAGCAGAGTAGGGGTAATTCTTCTTGGAATAATTATTATGGTTACAGTAATTGATATAGTTTCAGGACAAATTCGTAAGAGATTAGTTTAATAAACATAAAAAATAAACCGCCCTCTAAGGAGAGCGGTTACTTTTACATATTATTTTCCACTTTGAACAGCCTTTTGATATTGACGAACAACTTCAAAGTTTTTGTCATCTGACTTAACATATCCAACGTGTGTGTAAATGTCCTTAACTATTTTTTGACCTTCTGGATCTTTTCCTATAGCTATAAAAGCATCAGATATTTTATCCTTCCAAGCCTGATCCATATCTGCACGAACAGCTATAGTATCATTTGGTATTCCTTGTGTACGATATATAACCTTTGTATCAGCAAATACATTTGGGAAGTCCTTCTTAACGTTGTTACGTGCATCTTCAAATACAGCAGCTGCATCAACGTCGCCGTTTAAAACTGAAAGTATACCCTTGTCGTGGCCTTTAACTGTTATACCTTGAACATCTTTTTCTGGGTCAACTCCAGCCTTTTTCATTTCAGCAGCAGGATAGATGTATCCAGCAGTTGAAGTAACGTCCTGCCAAGCAATCTTCTTTCCCTTTAAATCTGCAATTGAGTTTATAGGGGAATTCTTCTTAACAACCAGCATTGACTTGTAGTTATCAACTAGCTGGTCAGTGTTTGAACCGTCTTCCTTAACTCCATAACGCTGGGATTGAAGAATAACGCTTGCAGCACCTTTATCCTTTGCAAGTACATAAGCTGTTGGAGGTAAGAATCCAACGTCTACTTGTTTTGATGCCATTGCTTCTATAATAGTGTTGTAGTTAGTAGATACACTAACTTTAACAGGTATTCCTAATTTGTCTCCGAGCAGCTTTTCAAGAGGCTTTGCCTTTGCTTCTAAAGTTTCAGCAGCTTGTGATGGAACGAATTGAACCTTAAGCTCCTTTGGAACATAGGCAGCAGGCTTTGGAGCTTCTTTCTTTCCACAGCCAGCAAGAACTGATGTTGCAATGAATAAAGAAAGACCTAAAGCACTTATTTTTTTAATGTTTAGCATGTGATATTCCTCACTTTCGTAATAATATTATGTACGTATATATATTAGCATACACAATATGACAAATTATATACTTATACGTTAATTCTGACTTATTTTAAGTAGAGTGTTAGTTATTAATGTCAAAATATACAATATTTGATATTGTTTGTTTAATGGCTGTGGTATAATAAAAATATTGTTTTGCTGAATAATAATAGGAATAGGATTAGTGTTGAAGGGAGAAATAGATTCTAATGGATAAAAATAATAAAAATATTGTTATTACAATATTAGAAACCAGTGATGTACACGGAAACATCATGCCTATAAATTATGCTAATAATTCGAAAAGAGACTTGGGACTTGCGAAGGTAGCCTCCTTGGTAAACAGGGAGAAACAAAAGAATCCCAACATACTTTTAATAGATAATGGTGATTTGATTCAAGGAACTCCTTTAACCTACCACTATGCTAGAATAGACAGCAGTGCTATGAACCCTGTTATAAAGGTATTGAATTATTTAAAATTTGATTTAGCTGTGCTTGGAAATCATGAATTCAACTACGGAAGAGAAATACTTAATAGAGCAATTAAAGAATCAGAGTTTCCATGGCTTTGCTCAAATATAATCCTAAAAGACAGCAGCGAATCCTATACTGGAAAGCCTTACATGATAAAGGAATTTGAACAGGGAATCAGAGTAGGGGTATTAGGGCTGACAACAAAGTACATACCAAATTGGGAGAACCCTGCAAATATTGAAGGCCTGGCCTTTGAAGATCCAGTGGAGCATGCAAAAAAATGGGTTAAGTATTTAAAGGAAGAAGAAAAGGTTGATTTAGTAGTTGTAAGCTATCACGGCGGCTTTGAAAGAAATATTGAAACAGGTGAGCCTTCAGAGAAGCTTACAGGAGAAAATCAAGGCTATGAGCTATGCATGGAGGTAGAAGGCATAGACGTACTTCTTACCGGTCATCAGCACAGATCCATTGCAGGCAAGAAAATTAATGGAGTATTAGTGCTTCAGCCTGGAACACAGGGAATGCTTCTTGGAAAAGCAGATATAACTGTTGAAAAAACTGATGAAGGTGTAAGGGTAATAGATAAGAACTCGGAATTGCTGGATGCCAGAGAAGTTCTAGAAGACAGCCAAGTAATTGATATGATTAAGGACTACGAAGCAAAAACTCAGGAGTGGCTTGATCAGCCAATGGGTAACATTAAAGGTGATATGGTAGTGAGAGAACCAATTGAAATTAGAACTAAGGATAATGCTTTAATTGAATTTATAAACAAGGTTCAAATGGAATACTCAGGAGCTGAGATTTCAAATACAGCTCTCTTTGACAATCACTCCCCAGGCTTTCCAAGCGATGTTACAATGAGAGATATAGTTTCTAATTATATATACCCTAATACACTTAGAGTTTTAAGAATTACCGGCCATGATATAAAGGCTGCGTTAGAAAGAAGTGCAGCTTATTTTGAAACCTATAACGGAAAAGAAGTAAGAGTAAATCCTCAATTTTCAAATCCTAAACCTCAGCATTACAATTACGATATGTGGGAAGGCATAGACTATTTAATAGATATTTCAAAGCCAGTGGGCAGCAGAATTGTAAAGCTTGAACGAAATGGAAAGCCTCTTGATCTAAATGCAGAATATGATGTGGTTATGAACAACTATAGAGCTGGTGGCGGTGGAGAGTATTTAATGTATCAAAACAAGCCAGAGGTAAAGGATATACCAACAGATGTGTCTGAGCTTATTGCAAATTATATTTTGGAAAGAGGAACTATTGAAGCAACAGTGAATGGAAATTGGAAGGTAATTTATTAATAGTCACATAATATTATAGAAGGATTTTAACTTTATTTGTAGAATTATATAATATAGATAGTTATACGAAAAAATTGGGTTGGGATGGGTTGATAAAAATTATGGGCTATTTAGGTACCTTGGGTGAAAACGAACAGCTGATTGCTGACTATAATCAGCTTAAGGAAGAGTTTGAAAGCTATAAAAGATTTACAAACAATACTATACAGATAATTTCAGAAAAGAATATAGCTTTGGAGAAGAAGCTTGACTCCATATCTAACATCGTTGAAATCAGCAAATATATAAATTCTAATATAAGTAATGATAACTTAATCCCAATGATTAACGATATGATTCTGGGGATTTTGGGCGTAGCATATTCCTCCATATACCTTAGGGAAGAGGATAAGTTGGTTTTAAAGGCTACAAATGTAACTGAGCACAGCTTTAACATTTACGATAATGATTATAAAGATAGGATTGAAAATGGGGAAACCTTTATAATAAACTGTGAGAATTCCACCTTCTGCAGAAACCATGGCAGAACTAATATTCACTCTATAATTGGCGTACCTGTGCTACTAGGGCAAAAGTATATCGGTTATATCATAGTTGAACATGGATTGCAAGATTACTTTACTAACGACCATATCAAATTTATAAAGGCTATATCCAATCAGATTGCAATTGCTTTAGAGAACAGCCAGCTTTACAAAAGGGTCAAGGAAAGCTCCATCAAAGACCCACTTCTTAAGATTTATAATAGAGGGTATTTCTTTGAAGTTGTTGAAGAAAAGATTGCCACTGACGCTTATAAGGATTTTGCAATTGTAATGCTTGATGCTGATAATTTTAAAAAAGCCAATGATATATACGGCCATCAGTTTGGTGACGAGGCACTTATTCAGCTTACAAGAATAATTAGCGAGAACATAGAGGATAAGGATATAGTAGCTCGCTATGGTGGAGAAGAAATAATAATATATATAGACAATGCTTATAACAGGGAAGCTGTGTTTGAAAAGGTTGAAAATATAAGAAGAAAAATGCATGAGAACATAATTGAGTATAATGGTGAACAAGTTAGAATTACAGCAAGCTTTGGCATAAGCTATTATGATGTAAGTCATAGAGATTTAAAGGAAGTTTTAAGACTTGCGGATATAATGTTGTATTCTGCAAAAAATAAAGGTAAAAATATAGTTATAAGTGTATAAAAAAGACGGTGATAAAGTTCACCGTCTTTTAACACAATTAAGGGTGAATGTTTAATATAATATAGTAAAGGATTGCACAAGGTTGGGTATTAATTATGGATAGAAAAAAGATTGAAGCATTAATTAAAAAAACTGAGGGTACGAAGCTAGATTTTAAGCAGAGAATAGACCTTGAATTTGAAAGCGGTCGAAAGGAACTTGCCAAGGATGTTTGCGCTATAGCAAACTCCAGAGGGGGCAGGGGCTATATTATTATAGGAGTAGAAGACAAGAGTAAGAGCATTGTTGGCATACAGGGGAATTTTTATACAGAGGAGCAGATTCAGCAGATTGTAAGCTCGAGAACTGAGCCGCCAATTCCTATAGTTTATGAGACAATTGAATATGAGGATAAGACCATTGGAGTTATTACTATATATGATGGTGGTCAGAAGCCCTATCAGATCAGAGAGACAGGAGCCTTTTATATAAGAAGAGGGTCAACTACAGACACAATGAGAAAGCAGGAAATTGCTTCTGTACTTCAAGAGAGCTTTGCTTTAAACCTTGAACTGTGTCCAATAATTCAAAGCTCAATAGACTGCATTGACAAGGACCTTGTTGACAAGTATTTTTCCTTCCACAGAATTGAGGCAAATGAGGAAAACCGCCTGGCTCTTATGGAAAATGCGTCTATAGTAAAGTTTGATAAGGATCTCGGAAGACACGTTGTTACCCTAGGTGGAATTTTAGTTTTTTCTAGGAAAAATTATGTATATATTCCTCATAATATGATAAGAATAGTTAATAAGATAAACAGTGAAGAAGCCGAAATTACTATTATAAGAGGCGACTTGCTTACGATGCTGGAGACATGTGAAGAAACTCTAAAAAGACTCCTTCCTGTTAATTACCCAGTAGATGCACTGCTAGAAGGCGTTAAAAACGCTGTGCTCTACAGAGACTATTCATTGTTCTATAAAGAAATAGAAATAATTTTAAGCCGCGAGAATATTAGTATAATAAGTCCAGGAATTTTAATCAAGGGCAAGGATGTAAGCAGCCACAACTATGTTAAACGAAACATGTGGATATACGAAAAGCTTATTTCTTTGGATAATAAAAACAGATTTCTTAAATCCGGAAGAGGCTTCAGCAAAATGAAGAAGGCTTTTAAGAATATTGGCAGGGTTATGTTTATAAATTCATTGAGCGGAGATTTCTTTAAAGTAGTCTACCCAGGGTTAGGCAGAATAATAAATTAACAATTTATTAAGAAACATTATGTGAAAGAATATTGAATAAATATTCTGAATATTATATAATGTAGGAAATAGCACCTAAA